>CAYSWG010000091.1:0-9351 GCA_964434465.1 uncultured Geobacteraceae bacterium | reverse complement strand
GCGCAGTTTGCGCCCTACAGGGTGCGTTTCCCGGTGCTCGATGACGTTCTCCAGCGTTGGTCTCAACTGCGCACCGTTCGGACGCTGGCGCCCTCCTCGGTGCACGACTGGCTGGATGCGGTGAAGTTGACATCCTCCCCGGACAACCTACGTTGGCCGGGGATTCCTTGTGAAGCCTCAACCATCGGAGGCTCCCGAAGCAGGTTGACGCTTCTCTCGCAATGGTTTGCGAATCGGCCGGCCTGACAGCGCCGCATCCTCCACGTCCATTCGTCCAGCCGGTCGGCTGGCGATCACGGCGAGTCCCGCCGCAAGAATGTTCTTTGCGGCATTGATATCCGCGTCCTCCGCATGGCCACAGGCCGTGCATTTGAAGTCCTTGCTGTTCCGGCTGGCGGCATCGACATGTCCGCAGCAGGAGCAAGTCTGGCTGGTATAGGCCGGATTGACCTTGACGAGCTCTCCGCCGCGCCAGGCGAGCTTGTAGCCGAGCATCTGTTCGAGCAGGTACCAGCCCTGATCCAGGATCGAGCGGTTGAGCCCGGCCTTCTGCCGGACGTTCCGACCCGGCGCTTCGGCGGTTCCTTTCACGCTGGCGGTCATGTTCCGCGTCTTGAGGTCTTCAATGACCACCAGGGCGTTGTCGTTGGCGATGCCGGTGGTGAGATTGTGCAGCCAGTCGCGGCGCTGATCAGATATCTTGCGGTGGCACTTCGCCACGCGGGATTCGGCATGGCGCTGCCGGTTCGACTTCTTCGGGTGCACCCCCTTCGGGAAGGGCGCCTTCGGGTCCAGGCCCATCGCACGCTTCTGCGCTTCGATCTTGCGACTGGCTGCCCGCTGGTACCGCCGCAGGCGATAGAACGAGCGTTCGTAGGCCTCGAGCGATGGTATCCGTTGATCATTCGACAGGGCAACGGTATCGGTGACACCGCGGTCAATGCCGACGCACGCGCCAGCACAGGGCAAACCGGCCTTCTCGGCTTCCATCGTCAGCGCCAACATCCAGCGCCCGGCATCAAGGGACACCGTGATCTGCTTGATGCGGCCATCCGGCTTGCGGGAGTCTCGATATCTGACCCAGCCGATCTTCGGCAGGAAGACGCGGCCATTGCCGGCATCGACATGCTCGGGCTTGGGTTGTGGATAGCGGAAGCTGTCGCCAATGCCGTACTTGCGGAATGTCGGCTCACCGGTCGCCGCATCCGGCTTCATCTCCCCGCGCTTGACAGCAGCGAGATCCTTGAAGCGTTTCACCCAGGCGCGGTCCAGATCCTTCAGCGCCTGTTGGAGCACTTGGGAATGGATTTCGCAAAGCCAAGGGTGTTCGAGCTTCCATTTCGGCAGGAAGGCGCACAGGGCACTGTAGCCAGGCATCTTCTCACCGCGCTCGCGGGCTTCACGTTGCACACGCAATCCCTGATTCCACACCCAGCGCCGCGCACCGGCAAAGCGGCGGAACTGCGCTTCGGCGGGTGCCGAGCGGTGGAGGGCGTAGCGGAAGCCTTGCAGTGCGATCATGCCTAAAGTATACTTGGTCTATGAGTGATATTCAAGACATGAGACGTGGTCGACACTGCACCTTTGCTATGCATGTGCATTTGATCTTCGTTACGAAATACCGCCGCAAAGTGTTCGACGGCGACAGCATCGAGCGGCTGCAAAAACATTTCGCACGAGTCTGCGGGGACTTCGAAGCGACGCTTGTTCAGTGCGACGGGGAGCATGATCATGTGCATCTTCTTGTCGAGTATCCACCGAAGGTGGCCGTCTCGAACCTCGTGCGCAGCCTTAAAGGGGTATCGAGTCGCATGCTCAGGCAGGAGCGCCAGGACATCGCTAAACACTACTGGAAAGAACAACTGTGGAGCCCGAGTTATTTCGCGGCTTCATGTGGCGGCGCTCCATTGGAAATCATCAAGGACTACATCGCCAGCCAACAGCGCCCCATCTAAAGCCGCGCTATCCATCCCCGGGCAAATGCGTCGCCTCCGGCTATAAGCGGCTTCGCCGCTGGCACACTTGGCCGGGGCTTTCCGCGCATTCAGGTAAGTTGGATGCCATGCTTCGCGGCGACGGATGCCAGCGCCTGCTCAATATCGGCACGCACCTTTTCGAGGGCGGGCTTGTTGAATTGCATTTATTTCTTCTCCTTTGTGATTGTTGTTGACGAATGTTGAAACTTGAGATAAAAGGTAACGTAACAAAGCGTAACGTAACGTCTCTCGATTTCAAGCCCCTCCTGCAAACATGGCCCGTGAATCCCTGATCAACTACGAGCTCGTCGCCACAGCGGCCACCAAGCTGGTCGCCGCCGGCGTCGAACCCACGGCCCGCAACGTGCGCGCCCAGCTTGGGGCGGGCAGCATGAGCACCGTGCTCGGTTTCCTGCAGCTATGGAGAAAAGCGGGAACAAGGCAGGCTGCGGAGTCCGTCTTGTCGCCCGAGGTGATCGTTGCCATCGGGCGCCATACCGAGAAACGCGTGGCCGATGCCACTGCCGAACTGCGACAGCGGATGGGAAGCCTGCAGGCCGAGGTCGCCGACGTCGTGGTGGAAGGCGAGCGCACCGCCGAGCGCGCCCTGTTGCTGGAGCGCGCCTTGACCGCGGCGCGCGAACAAAACGCCGAACTCACCGGTCGCGTGACCCAGTTGGACAACGACCTGCGCGCAGAAAAGACTGATTTAAGGAAAGCACAGTCCGCACTGGCCAAGACAGAAGTCGAACGGTTGCGCGCCGCGCTGACCGAGGAAAAGGCCCGACGCATCGCCGCCGAACGCTCCAGCCGCAGTCGATCCGGGACCGCGCCGCGCGCCAGAAAGGCAGGCACGAAGTGAGTCGATTTACTTTGAGCGACGAACAGCAGGCCATCGTGCGCTGTCCGGCGCGGACGTTATTGGTGTCCGCCGGCGCCGGCACGGGCAAAACTTCCACCTTGGAGGCCTACGCGCAAGCCCGTCCACGCGAAAGCATCCTCTATCTCGCTTTCAACCAGGCCATCCGCTCAGAAGCGCAGAGGCGCTTCCCGCGCAACGTGCGCTGCCTGACGACGCACGGTCTGGCGTATGGTCATTTCGGCAAACAGTTCGATCGGAAGCTTGGCAATCCCAAGCCCTACCACCTTTCTTCACTGTTCGCCGTACCGATGGTTTTCGCCGGCGTCGCACTCGCCGGCCTGATGCGCTGGCTCTATTCCGCCGACCAGGAGCTCGCCGAGTCCCATTTCATCGAGGTTGATGCGGCTGAGCGTGGCAAGTTGCTCGATCTGGCGCGGCGGGCATGGCACGTCATGTGTGATACCGGCGCCACCGGGATTCCCATGCCGCACGACGGCTACTTGAAACTCTATCAACTGTCCCGCCCCGAGCTTGATTACGACGTGATCCTCTTCGATGAGGCGCAAGATGCGAACGCCGCGGTGCTCGACGTCATCAATCGGCAGGACGATTGCGCACGCGTTTTCGTCGGCGATCGGCGCCAGGCGATCTACGGGTTCCGGGGCGCCGTGAACGCCATGGACGCCGTGACGGCCGAGGAGCATCTGCAGCTGACCGGTTCCTTCCGCTACGGACAAGGCGTGGCCGACGTCGCCAATGCGGTGCTTTCTGCCTACTCGCCCGGCGAACTGCACCTGCGGGGGTTGGCTGAACATTGGACGCGCTTTATCGTGCCCGAACACGTTTCCCAGACCATCCTGGCACGCACCAATGCCGGGTTGTTCTCGGCGGCCGTCGAGGTGCTCGAGAAGGGGCAGGCCTTCGGCTTTGTCGGCGGCGCCGGCAGCTATCGCTTCAACGCCCTGCTCGACGCCGACGCGCTGCGCCGCGGCCAAGGCGGCATCAAGGATCCCTTCCTGCGCGCTTTCGAATCGTATGGCCAGCTCAAGGAGTACGCCGAGTCCGTCGAGGACGGCGAGCTGCGCTCGTTGATCTCGATCGTCGATCGTTACCGCGATGACCTGCCCGCCCTGGTTGGCGCGCTTTCCGACTCGGCCGGCCGGACGCATGCCAGCGGCCCGGTGACCACCCTGGCGACGGCCCATCGCGCGAAGGGCCTCGAGTGGCCGGCGGTGCGCCTATGGGAAGACTTCACCGACATGCGCATGGCGCCGGTGGATGGTGGCGCCCCAGTCCCGCCCGAGAGCGAGGAAATCAACCTCCTCTACGTCGCCGTGACGCGCGCCCGCGAGAAGCTGGCATTGCACACTCCCTTGCTGTCCTGGCTGAGTGAACAGAACCCCGCACTGCATGCCGACATCACGCAAGGCTGGCATCGCCCCAATCTCCCCCCGCGCACCGTGTCCGGACTGGATTTCGGCGCCCCGTCGATTGCGGCCGAAGAAATGCTCGATGATCGGTTCACCGCGATCTTGCGCGATGCGCCCCAGTTGCTTGCCGAGGCCGTGGGTACGTGTGCACCCAATACTCACCACCTGCTCAAGCTGGTGTTCGATTTGACGCATCATCTCGCGACCGGCGATCTGGTGATCCAACGGCCGGAAGCACTACCCGCGGGGGGCACTGCCGCCCCCAAGCCTGTGTCGGCAAGAAAAACGGCGACGCCGA
This sequence comes from uncultured Geobacteraceae bacterium, assembly GCA_964434465.1. Lineage (GTDB taxonomy): Bacteria > Desulfobacterota > Desulfuromonadia > Geobacterales > Geobacteraceae > RPRC01. Next base: position 4,785 of record CAYSWG010000091.1, on the reverse strand, counting down.
GCAAAAGCTTCTCTGCAGCGGCGGCCAATGCTGCAGCCGCCATTCATGCGCGGGAAGTTCTGCCTCTCTGGATGGAAGGGAAAGGACTGGAAACGATTTCCGAACAGCTGGGTGTTCCGATCGACGCGCTCGTTTCGTCAATCGCCAAGACGCTCAATATCGACCGCGAGTCGGTCATTCAGCAGGACAGCAAAAGGACTGGGAATGCCTAGAAAGAAGAAGGAAGTCTGGGTGCCGGCCATTGGCGGCGAGGCGATGTTCATTTCGACATCCGGAGTGGGTGGGCCGTGCGGGCGGCGCGTCCGCATCATGGCCGAAGCGTCGGGCAGAAGGATGATCGTCGAGGCCATCGGACTCAAGGGTGAGCCGGTAAACCTGACCGTGAAAGCGAAGCAGCTGATGCCCGTGCAGCCGGGGTTGTTCAACTAAAAAAACGGCCGACATCCCCAGAAGGAATGTCGGCCGCGGTTCTCTGCCTTTTCAGGCAGCCGCCTTCAAAAACAGGTCGGTTGCCGGTGCCTCGATGATCGCCCTGGCACCTTCCTTCCACGCCTTCAGCGCCTTGCCGATCGCCCTGGCCACCGCCTCGAAAGGCGCGGGACAGATCGACTGACCTAGCACTTCATGCGCGAAAGTTGCGCTGCCTTGCGGCACCAGATGCTCCGCGATTCCCTTGCACCGCGCATGCTCGACCGGGGTCGGCAAACGCAGCAGTTCGGGATTGAACGGACTTCGAATTTTTGGATCTGTTGATCTGTTTTTTTGAAGTCCTTTTGTCAGGGTTTTGATCCCCGTGTCCTCTGGCCCAAACAACTGCATCGCGAAACCCTTGCCGGCCGTCTTGTCCCGTACCTCCTTTTCTTTGAGGTAGGTCATCGGATTCCAGCGAGGGTCATCGGGTGCGATGTCTTCCAGCACCTCGGCCAGCTTGCGTTCGCTCTTCTCCGGCTTTTCGACCATCGAGAAATCGAACGGGATGCCCCTGGACACCGCCACCAAGCAGAAGCGTTTCCGCTCCTCCAGGGTGTTCCAGTCAGACGCGTGCAGCTCGGTTTCATGGAGGTCATACCCCATGTCGCGCAGGCTGTTGCGAATGATTGAAGCAGACGCAGAGTTCGCGTACTGCGGGACGTTTTCCAGCAACACGGCCGCCGGCTGAACCCGGGCAATGATCGCGATGAACGCGACTGCCAGGTGCCCGACGTCCGGGTGATCCTCCGGATGCGTGAGGCCGCGCTTGGCCCTGCCAGCAACTGACGCTCCCGAACACGGGATGCCGGCTTCAAGCAGCGACACCTTCGGCAGCTTGGAAACCGCCCACTCGTCGAACGCCAGTTCCTGCATCGGCGCCGCGATATAGGACGTATTCGCCGACCATGCGTCATTCACTGCCGACGCATGATCCAACATGTCCTCGCGGATGTCGTTGGCGAACTTGAGTTCGGGATGCAGCCCCTCCTGCGCCAGTCCGGCATGGACCGCATGGGAGAGAATGCCGCCGCCGTGGCTCAGCGAGCCCACGGAGATCGCGCCGGCGTCCAGTTCGGATGCCAGGCGTTCCTCGCGCTCTTTGCGCTTGATTTCGGAAGCGAGCGGAAGGATGAAGATCCGGCCCTCCTCCATAACCACGCGCACTGCCTGCATGCCGGCGAAGATATCGAGCAGCTCGTGGGAGCTATACTCTAGTCTTACATAATGTGAGCAATAGTGTAATATAGTGATCTATGGAAGGTAGATTAACGATTACGGAAGCGGCGAAGCGTCTTGGGGTCACCTCCAAGACGCTGCAGCGCTGGGATCGGGAGGGCAAGTTGACGCCGGACTCGCGCTCGGTCACAAACCGGCGCTTGTATTCCGAAGCGCAGATTGCGCGCTTTGCCGGGCTGGCTATCAAGTCCGAGCCGACACGGATCGTGGCCTACTGCCGCGTTTCATCCGCCGCTCAGAAGCCCGATCTCGTCAATCAGGTGCGCGTCCTTGAAGAGTTTGTTGTGGCGCGCGGGTTGGCCAACGTCGAATTCGTCAGCGAAATCGGTGGTGGGCTCAACTTCCAGCGCAAGAAGTTCCTGGCGCTCATGAGCGACATTGGTCGGCATCAGATAAAGACGCTCGTATTGGCGCATCGTGATCGACTGACGCGCTTTGGTTATGAGTGGTTCGAGCACTACGCCAAGGAACATGGTTGCGAACTGCTGGTGCTGAATCAGGAGCGACTGTCGCCAGAGCAGGAGATGGTGCAGGACCTGATGACCATCGTCCATTGCTTCAGCTCCCGGCTCTACGGACTACGCAACTACAAAAAAAAGCTGAAGGAAGCGCTTGAGCAGGATCGGAGCGAGGCATGCTGATTACCCACCGCATCGAGCTGGCGCCGGACGTTGAGCAAGCAGACTACTTCCGGCGGGCCTGCGGTACCGACCGCTTCACCTGGAACTGGGCGCTCGCCGAATGGCACCGGCAGTTCGAAGCAGGGCAGAAACCTTCTGCGATGGCCCTCAAGCGCCAGTTCAACGCCATCAAGTATCAGCAATTCCCCTGGCTCAAAGACATCCACCGCGATGCCCATGCCGATGCTTTCGCCCGACTATCGAAGGCGTGGAGCAAGTTCTTCGGCGACCTCAAGAAAGGCATCAAGGCTCATGCACCGGTGTTCAAGCGCAAGGGCAAGTGCCAGGACAGTTTCTACGTTGCCAATGACAAGCTGGCCCTCGAAGAGCATCGGGTGCGCCTGCCGATCATCGGCTGGGTGATGCTCAAAGAGGCGCCGCGCTTCGGCGGCAAGATCATGGGGGTCACCGTCAAGCGTGATGGCGGCAAGTGGTATCTGTCGGTGCAGAGCGATGTCGAGGTGTCGTGGCGCGCGCCGCAGGTTGAGCGAGTGGCCCTGGGTGTCGATCTCAACGTCAAGGCCATCGTCTGTTCCGATGGCACCGTATTCGAGACACCGCAGGCCCTGAGGCGCGCTACCCGGCGCATCAACCTTCGTCAGCGCAAAGTCAGCCGCAAACTCGAAGCCGCGAAGACCTCGGTCGGCCTTCAACCGAAGCAGCGCATTCCCAAGGGCGCCCGCATTCCCCAATCAAGCAACTGCCGGAAATCATCGCAAAGGCTTGCTGCCACGCACCAGCGTGTCAGGAACCTTCGCCGTGACTTTCAGCACAAGACCACCACGGCCATCGTCCGCAAAAGCCAAGCGACGGTAATCGAGGACTTGAGCGTGAGAGGCATGACCGCCTCGGCATCCGGAACATTCGAAGTGCCCGGCAAGAACGTCCGGCAGAAAGCCGGCCTGAATCGGGCCGTGCTCGACGTCGGTTTCTACGAGATCCGCCGACAGATCGAATACAAGAACGAGCGGATCGGCCACCGCACCGTTGTAGCCGATCGCTGGTTTCCAAGCTCGAAGACCTGCTCGGCCTGCGGGTCAATCAACCGCGATCTGAAGCTTCATCACCGGTCATGGGCATGCCCGCAGTGCGGCGCGACCCATGACCGTGACGAGAACGCTGCAATCAATCTGGAGCGCCTTGCAGACGTTCCTGAACCAATCAACGCTGCACTACCGAAGGCTCTTCGGAAAGTCACGCCTGTCAGAACCCGCACCCGCGGGAAGCACGAGCACAAGCCGGTAAGGAACTCGGGGCAGGAAGCATCTCTCCGCGAGGTGAGACAAAGTGCGTGATCACAATTACGCACCTTTGCTGAAGCAGTTCAGGTCGATGACCGGAACCTCCGCGTCGCCACGCTTCTTCGCCGACACGACGCGCGTGCCATCGTCGCACACCTCGAGGATCAAGGTGCGTTCGTTGACGCGGATGCCGTAGCGCCGGCCGGCGGCAAAGCCCGCTTTCGCGAGCCGTTGCCCTTCCGTCCAGATGCGCGGGGCGCCCTTGTTCTCACCGACCTTGAGCACGGTGAATGTTTGCATTTGCATTTGAGACTCCTTGAAAATGCGGAGCCTCCATCCCGCAGGATGGAAAGCCCCGCGGGGTTGAAGTTGAAAATGCCGAATTAAGCGGCCAGAAGCTGCTGCTGTTCGCCGGGCTCGCGCGCCGGTGGCAGGTCGATGAACTTGACCGCTTCATCGGGCATGCCACCAAATTCGTACACCGCATCAGCCGTGCAGGCCTGACGCAGCGTGAACTTGATCGGACCAGATGAATCCAGCCCGAGCTTTTCAGCGAGATGCTTGAACTGCGAGGTTCGCCAGCTTTCCGTGATCAGCGCTGGATCGATGCTGACCTCCTGATCCAGCAGGAAGGCTTGCTTCTGCTTGACCAAGTGGCGGATCTGCTTGATGACGTCTTCCGCACTCCCCGGCACCCGCTTCTCCGCCTCGACAGCCAGAAGGCCGATCAGACGTTGAATGGTGCTGTATTCCCAGCCGGTGTGCATCACCTTGCCGTCGATGCGGATCCAGTGCTCCTTATCCGGCCCAGGTTTCGGGTCGGGCAGGTAGAACACCTCGATCTGCCCCGGAAGTTTCACCGAGTTCGCGGGCGGCGTGTAGGCAGCCTGGGTGGTTGCCCACTTGTTCGCGCTCGAGTTGTGGATATCGAGAAAACGCCACGCGTAGCCCATCTCGCTGATGAGGTCCGCGAGAATTGCTGGCTGGTAGCGAACATCGATGACCACCTTGTTGTCATGAATGCCCGGATGCCCGTGGCGTGCAAGGGTGACGGATGCTGCATCCCGCTTGTCCGGATCGAGCTTGTAAAGCCCATCACCGAATTCCGCCTGGATCACCCTGCCCGCAAACTCGACAGGGGTCGCCAGCGCTTCGCG
>CAYSWG010000090.1:0-9411 GCA_964434465.1 uncultured Geobacteraceae bacterium | reverse complement strand
TCTTATTCATTGCATGTCCCCGGCACCGTTCTTACCATGTCTTGCGGCCGCAATCGGAATGACAGTTGGTATAACACCCGGCATGGCAGCTGCAGTCGGCAGCCTCCACTTTTCCATGGCGCGATTCGCCAAGAATTATCGAAAACATCGCCACACCTCCGGCAACCACTATAGTCTTTTCAAGAAATTGTCTCCGGGTCATTTTATGTCCGTCGGTAACTTCGAGAATCAGGGTCTTTGCGCCAAAGCTCAGTTTCGGTCTGCCACTCACGTTTATTTCTTCTCTTCCTTCTTCCATCGCCTCTAATACCTTCTTCCTTCCCTTACGGATAAATAGGTTAGTTCTTGCATTGTCTGTCCCTCGCTGCCTCGTATACTGCGCCGAGAACGCCGATAGCCTGTCCGGATGTGTCGATACAGCCGCAGTCCTTTACCATTGTGTCGCCGGTCTGGAGAGGACAGGTATATGTAGTTGTTCCTGCAACTGTCTTCTTGATGCATGGCTGCGCATAGTAATCGTATTGTGAGGTCCCTTTCTGCGCTGCTCCAGCCACTCTTTTTACCAGGCAGGACATCTCGCAGCTGTCACCGCTAACTGCCGTCTGGTCCCAGGTATCCGCCTTGCAGTTGGCGTTAGGCCTCGAACACTCTTCGCTGTTGTAGGTGACTGTAGTCCCAGTCAGCGCAGTGGAATCAGTGACAGTACTCACGCGTGATATGTCCGGATCAGCATTTTTCTTGTTTTGACAGTTATATGTTCTCTCCTTGACCCACCACGGCTTACAGACAGTCCCCACAGTGGCGAATGTCTTACACGTATCCGATGATGTGTTATACGTCGGACTGCCGGACGATACGATTGTCAGCCATCCCCCGTTGGCGTCCTGCCAGCGCTCGTCTTTAAGCTTGCAGTTATAGGAGCTGCCGCTGCCGGAGTAGAGAGAACATCCATCGTTTATTTCGTCACCCACCGGCGGACTGACCTGGACCACAAAAGAGGAGCAATTTGGCGCGTTGTCAATGTTAAAGGCATAATTGCAGGAAGACTTATCGGGTGCACATGCAGTGGTCATATGGACATTGAGGGGGCTCAGGTCCGAAAAACACCTTGCGTCCACGGACAGGTCGTTGGATGCGGTATTCGGTCCGTCCATGCGGTAATTAACGCTGAACTTCCCGATAACGGTATCGTTTGTGTCCGCATAGCCTACCTCTCTTGATACCTGATTGCTCGGCGGAAAGTTTGCCTTTGTCCCGCAGGGCGCTCCTTCCCAGGACGCCCATCCTTCGACTTTTACAGCGGTACCGGATGGATTGCATCTCATCTGTATCTGTGACGAATAATCCCAACGTGTCTGTGGCTGACACCATTTGTTAGAGTCGGAATAGCCGTTTGCGTAATAAATCCTGTTTGCCTCGCATACCTTGCCGTTTTGAGGTCCTTTTGCTGTGGGTGTTTTGCGGCTTATAGTGCAGGTGACGTCTCCGGACCCTGAACTGACGTTGTTGTTTGCTCCCTGCAGTCCCTGATATGCGGTGCAGGAGGCCGAGTCCGAACCACTGCAGGCTGAGGCCTGATTGGCGCCGTCGCCTTCCATCGAATAGGGGTTGTCATAGTATTTTGTAACAGTAAGGTCCTGCAGCTGGTTGTTGCAATCCTTCACTTGGCCTGAGTAATAGGATATTTTGGTCCCTTTTTGACGCGATCCCATGATCGTGCGGCCGGTCACTGCTGCATAAAGCTCAGCGATCTTTCCCCCAGCGTATGATGGAGGGGCTGCCGAGGGCGAAACACAGCCGCTGAGGTTTCCCGAGGCTATCGCCGTAACAGTGCCGCTGGGGAGAACTTTCCATGCGTAATAAGATGTGCCAACCTGTACGCCGTCCTTGCAGATATTCGTAATGGTTCTGGTTTCTGTGGTGTCAATGATGCCGTCCGCATTCGTATCAGTCCCGACCGTTATCGAGGCCGATTCGATTGTGACTTCTACGGCAAGCGCCTGATCCTTTACATCCCCCTGTCCGCAGAACGAAGGGGCGCTTTTTTTCTTGCTGCCATCGAGGGTAGTGAGTTCAGTATTGGAGTCAGTCATAGGCATCTTAACCTTCATGTCTATGTCACTTTTGGTTTTATATTTGTCTGAAGCAAATCCGCCGGTCAGCTCACCAGCTTTCTTCCCTCCTGCATCCAGGGCATAGCAGGGGGTTGAAAGAATAACCAGGATTAACCAGCTTGCTATTGAGGGTGTTCTTCGCATATCTCTTTAGTCCTCATTGTTTCTTTTTCGATCCCATCGAAATAAATAATAATGTTCTTTTCAGTGTTGACGATTGACCTTGTCACCTTGTCGCAATCACGGAAGAAGTCAATTTTTTTATAAAACAGGCGCAGCTCTGCTGAAGTCTCTTTTTTATGGTCGAGAGAGTAGCAGTACGGGTGGGGCACAGCCACATAGCAAATGGCGCCCAGAGCTATTGCCTTTATCGGACTAAAACGCACAGCAGTCCCTCGCTCTGTAGATGCCAAATACATAGTTGGCGTTGAAAGGCATTGACTTGCCTATCCCCCACAGTTTAGCCGTCCGACCGATGGGCTGCCTGTTGGTGTTGCGGCTTGGGTAGAGAAGCAGCGGATTGTATTGAGTCTTCTTCCATATGGGGAACGGAAATGCCTGACAGTAGCCCCGGAGCATCATAGGTCCGCTGGTCAACCACATGATGAGCTCCCTATGCATTTTGTAGATGAATTTACCCATGATCGCTGCATTGGCCTGCAGATAATCCACACTTGAGGCGTTTTTTGACAGTGGATACGCTCCACCCCAGCAGCCCTGGCACCAGAACATGAAATCCAGAGGGAATGAAGCAGTAGATGTCGCACAGTCTATGGGGCAGGCCGCCTGAGCAACCTTGTTTGCAAACAGGTTCGCCTCGGGACCAAGCAGGGATGCCCACATATCGTTTTGCCAAAGGGGGTCTATCTCAGTCACATACAGATAGTCAAATCCTGTGCCGGCCTGAAAACATATCAAATCGACAAAAAGACCCAGCATGTACCAGACCGGATAAGCAATAAGATGAGCTTGAGCTGCTGCTGTCTTGTCGTTCTGGGACAGACTGCTTTCGTCACCGATAGCCTTTTTGTTGAAGCCAAGACCGAGATTCAGTCCGATAGTGGGCGAACACCACGGTTGCTGTACGGTCTCTATGACATCCGCAGGCTCCCAGAGATGAAGCGGAAATCCGACTCTTATGAAAATTGGAGGCGGCATCTGGCATATGCAGATAAAGCCTCCTCCGCTGTCGTCGTGATCTTCGAGATTGCCGAAATTCAGGATGGTAATTCCAGCAAACTTGATCGGAAATACATTATGCAGAGTCGAGATGTAGTTCATGAAGACGGTCATGAAGGTGCCGCTTGGGCAGTTGCCCGATCCGGGGATCATGTCCGCCGAAGTCTTATAGGGTGCAGCAGCCTCAAAGACCAAAAAAAACAGAAGGCTGATTGTCGAGATAACTCTATTGAACCGCATAGACATCCACCTGCATATTCTTCCCTTTTCGGTAAACCACGCTTACCGTGTCTTTGAGGTTGAGTTTGTCGACGATAATACGCTTGAGGTAGTAGACCTGCTGCTTCATCTGTTTCGATACCTCGACCCAGTCTCCCTGTGTCATGACAAGCATATATCCCGGTTTGTTCCCATAGTTTTGTCTTACCCAGGAAACCTCCTTTTTAGACTCGCCGTTGAACACCACCATGGGAGGCGGATCAGCAGGGAGAAACTCCACAGGATTAAAGACATGTCCCTTGGGGTAGAGAACTCCGACGATCTTCCCTTCTGCGTCAACCTTCGGGATGTCATAATCGAGGGTATGTCTCATCTCTACGGGATATGAATAACTTTTCCTGGCCGGCTCAAGCTTTGCCATATCGCGTGGCCGGTAATTCTTGAACTTCTCTTTAAGGTCCAGCTCTATCTTTGAGGTATCAATATTCTTCGCCCGTTCCTCTATATCCTGGTATGCATCCTTTTCCCTGATGTCATAAACGTTTCCATAGGTTCCAAGGGGAACGACCGAGAGTAATGTTGAAAGCACAATACTTATCATGACTATTCCCTGTACCTCGAAATATAGCCCTTGAGGACTTCGGCATTTTTTGTCTTCGGGTGCCATATCCCCCAGTACCAGAGATAGTGAAGGTAGAAAAAGGCAGGAAGGGTTTCTTTGAGTTTGCTGTATCCTTTAGAGAGCAACCACCCGACGATCAGTCCAAGCCAGAGCTTTCGTGTCGGCAGGAAGAAGACGAAACAGAGCATCATGGGGACGATCTCATCCATCTCCCAGATCAAAAACTGCGGCGGACTGTCTGCCCACCTCGGAAAACGCGTCTCTACTGCCATAATCTCTCCTCCTCTCAAGTATCAGACGACGGGGAGAGGGAACCCCAGCTCCTCGTCGTCTGTCTGTTACCGCCTTACTAAATGGTGGCTCCACCAAGGCCTGAAATGATATTCGGAAGCAGGAATATCAGTGCCGCAACCAGAATTCCAGCGAGCGCCCATACAAAGGACCCGGACTGAAAGGCCCTCATGATTGCCACGAGGGCTATACCGATTGCGATGATGATTGCCGGCATGCCTGTTGCCCACTTAACAACCATGTCATACAGGCTCTGAAACTCTGTGCCGTTTGAAGTGTTTGCAAGCGCCAGGGACGATAAACACATGACCATGGCAAGGACCATAACGACTGTCTTGAACTGCTTGTTACTGAAAAGCATTCGCATTGAGTGCAATTCCTCCTTACAGATTACTTTTGAGACGTGATTTCAACCCGCCGATTCGCAAAATGACGGGCCGGGTCAGTATCTGCGAAGCAGCACTTCCCCTTTCCTTCAACTACTGCAATGTCTTCTCTCCGGAGCCCGCTTCGAACCAGGAGGCTTGTCACGGTCTGCGCCCTCCGTAGCGCAAGTCTGTCATTGTGCGCCTGAGAGCCAAGATCGCAGGTAAAGCCGCTGATTCTTAGTGGAGCTTTCTTCCGGAGAGATGGTGCTGCGCCCCTGATTTTCTGTAGTTCACCTCCTTTTACCTGGGCGCTGTTAAGGTCAAAATTTACTGTGAGTAACGGGCTGGAACTACTACGGTCTTCGGGATCAGAGGCCTTTAGCTCAGTTTTGGGAAATATCTCCGGCTTTTCGGAAAACCTGAGAGCCATTTTTGTAGGCTGTCGCTCTTCTACTGTTTTATCATACATTGGGGTGAGAGGCGGGCAGATATCACAGAACGCATACTGATTGCCGGCAGGCACAGTTACGACCACGCCATTCTTTGGGATAGCGAGCTGATAGATGTCAGCTGCGGCGGCGATTCGGACATGTAGCGCACAAAATAACACCCCAAGGCATAGGAACAACATGAAATAATTTGTCTTGATTCTTTGAGCGCCTATTCTGCCCATTTGCCGTAATCTCCTTAACAAATGTTTGGCTTTAATAAGCGCCCTGAGGTCTGCCCTTCAGGGGTGGTTACTGCAGATAACTCTCCTGCTGCCAGGAGGTGAAAGCCTTATGCTCCAATATTACTTCTTCAGTCTCAAGACAAACGGCCGGCCTTTGCTTGCCGGTTTTTCGATAACCGCATCTCCCCTTTTGAGAAGCTGTCTTGCCTTGGCCGGACGGCATTTATAACAGGGATTTCCTGTTGAATCCAGAACCTCGATGGAATAGCTACCATCCACAGAGGAGTCAGAACTTCTTTTTTTCATTTCCACGTTCTATTCTCCGGAGGATTGAACTTATCTTTTGAGCGTAGGAGATCCCTCGCTCCTTATTGGGGCTGTTGTAACATCCTATTGCCTCCCAGTTGTAGCCATGTCTGCGAATGCAGTCTGCAAGAATCCAGGCGCCAACCATTGTGCAGTAACACTTATCTGATAGCTGTCTCCAGTTTTCCCGCCCTATGACCCTTTGCCAGCCGCTGTTTATCTGCATATGGCAGTAATCAAATGTGCCATTCCTGTTTCTGTTCACGGCAACGGGGTTATGTCCTGATTCATGTCTGGATATCGACCAAAGAACCCTGGCGTTTATGCCGTAGATCGCCTCTGCCGTCAGAAAGCAGTATTCATCGTTATATGCCGCGGGAATCTGATAAGGTCTTTCCTTGATGTCGAGAATGACCACCGCCGGGTCAGCCTCCGAATAGGACACAACGGGCAACAGCAGAATAAATAAGATAACTGCCAAGCCATATCTCATCGTCCAAATCAACTTTCTCGATAACCCCGTTACCGGCCACCTGTTTTTCCGGCGGGCATCTTTTTAGCCATAAAATATGCTCACAATATTCGGCAGGAAATATAGAAGCAAGGCTATCAGAACTGAAAAAAACTTGACGATCACCGATGAGATTATCCTTGAGATCCAGACAAGTGAAATGAGAACAACAGGTGCCAGTATCCGACACAACAGGACACCATGGATCTGGTAGTTTGCAAAAGTGAAGAGGTTGTAGTAGATCCCGTCATAGTTCATAGTCCCTCCCCATCCATGCCGAGCCCCCTGTTTTGTTTCTTGCGGACCTTGAAAAATAACATCGAACAAAAGGGCATCATAATGGCAGCGGCGCTTGCTACAAGCACGGTCATGCTGGCTTCAAAAAGGGACCTTTTGACATAGTTATGCAGGAAATAATAGATGTTCTGTGCGAAGTTTGAATTGATTCTTGAGAAGTACAGATAAACATTGTCTATCGCCGCATCGCTCATCGCAAACTTGTAGAGCACCCCCATAATGAGAAAGGAGACCAGCGAAAACGAGACAAGAAACATGGCCCTCGTTATGAACAGGGTGTTTATGGCGCGCTTGGGGGTCATGCCTGTGTAATACCTTGAGGTAAGGATGCAGATTGTGGTCGAAAAGAAGAGCCCTCCAAAGGAGGCCATTTTAATGAACCAGTAAAGGGGTGAGCCCTTTACTGTCCAGAACAGCAGCTGCGTGGTACGCTCAACGAGATAGTTTTCCTGGACGTAGTAGACGATCGCTCCCATTATGACGTAAAGAGAAAGCCATACTATGCTGTCCCTGAATGCCGAGTGCAGTCCGACTTTGCTGAAGCCCATCACGTGACTCATCGTGAAAAAATCCTTATGCAGCGGCTGACCTGAATGCTCGACCAGGTAATACTGCTGGATTTCGGACATTGCGTCTATTAATGTTGCGGGCGGGGTGAAATTCAAACCCACGCTGCTTTGTTGCTGATTCATTTCTGCTCCTTTATCATGAAGGAATTATTATCTGGGAGAATCATCGCTCATGGCGATTTCCTCATCAGTTCCGAAACTGCTATCGCTGTACCCAGCGGGCTGAACTTCTACACTCTCTGCCCCCCTGGCAAAATTAACTTTCCCCCCGCCAATTTGGTCACGATGCCCCTTTTCGGTGACAAGACGCTTGTTTTTGATTTCAATCTTATGGGCTCCCTTGATTAACGATATGTCAGGGTCTCCGTCCATAATTGTCGGTAACACCAGATCAGTGAGGGGCTCCTTGGCGTTGCCCCATAACTCATACAGCTTCCTGATTTCCTTGGGCGGCTCCACTTTCATCCTCTGCAGCCATTTGCGCTTGTATATGCTCACCTTATTTGCGATAAAGGGGGTGGTCTTCGACGTGAAGCATATTATCTTGTCCTCCGGGATATTGGTAACCTTATCCGGATCAAGCAGATTGAGGCTTTCCTGGGAGACCATGAGTCCCTTGAAAAGCCGATAGGACGCTACCCTCTCTTTACCGAGACTGTCCGATATATATTTTGCGGAGTCATAATCGAGCCCGCGCATATACACCCTTGTCCTGAAATTCGCCATGAGCGAGCCGTAATCATCCTTGTAGTACTTCAGAAAACCCAAATCAGTAACGCTCGCAATAACATGCGTTCTGGTCTCTCGCGCAATGGATACGAGGTCAGGGAGTCCGGTGACCTTCAGATTTCTCAACTCGTCGAGATATAAATACAGGTCGTTAGGCGTCATAGCCTTTTCGCCTCTCTGAATCGCCTGTTTCATCAAAGTCCTTTCTTCAAAGGCCATGTTGATTACCAGATTTACTATGAGACTTGTCAGCTTGGTGCCGGGTTCTTTCTTATGAATTGGGCAGCCAAGTACAAGTAGACACGGTTCGTTTTCTCTGAAAAGCATGGAGAGGTCGAACTCTTTCTTGCTGAAGGCCTTTCTGACTGGCTCTTCCATAAAAGGCTCAAGTTTTTCCCTGATACTGGTAAGAGCATTGACCCTTGTCTCACTGTTGAGCTTATGAAAATCATCGAAAATGGACTGGATGTAGTCATCAGCAGAATCAATAAATTTCTCGAGTGTTGTAACCGATTCGCTGATCTTGAAGACTGTTGCAAGGTTGCAGTATTCCGGCCTGAACGTCTGGACCAGCTTGAGAATGGCATAAAGTAAATATCTCGTCCTCGATTTAAAAAATACGTCTTCCTTGCCGATGGCTTCCTCCTTTTCCCTCAGCATGACATCGCAGATTGTCAGCAGTGCCTGCTCGTCAGCTCCAAGAAGAGGATTAATGGCAATCGTCTCTGGGTGCCAGGGGTCAAAGAGATAGACCTTTTTCCCTGATTTCAGCCACCTGCCGGCCACCCAGTTATAGAGTTCCGGTGACTTGGCATCCGGGACAACAGCCGATCCAGGGCTGTCGGCATCAAACAGCAGCGGCGGTATAATCAGGGCCGATGATTTACCTTCGCCGGTAGGCCCTCCTATCAGAGTGTGAAGGAAACGCATCATCCGGGGAAGGCCTATTTTCTTGCCGTCTACTTCCCCCAGGAAATAGTAGCCACGGGAAAAGGAAAGTTTCTTGTAGATGAAGAGATATAGTTTGTCTCTAAATTCCTGCGGGAACTCGTCTATCTCAAGGGACTCGATATAGAGCAGGAATGAAGAGAGCAGCATCATGGCAGCGCCAGATAAAAATACAAAGGTTATAGAGAAAAATAGAAGACCGGCAGCGGACAGGTCCATAAATAAGGCAGGAACCGCTGCAACAGCGGAAATGCCTGCCTTGGCTCTGTTCAGGGCCTTTTCTGATACGAGAAACTTCCCTAAAAGTGTCAGTTCCCTGTTTGGATTCTCCTCATGGAGCGCTCTGTCAGCCTGAGTACTGTCGCTGCCCGGGTTATCGCCGTCTGTCCCAACTTCACCTTCAGTCCTGCGTTCTGGGCTTAGAGTTTCTGCCTGTGTCTTTATCCTGTGTGTCTTGCCCTGAAGCAGTTTTGCAAATTCGTGGTTCGGCATGAGAATGTCGATCAGCACAAATGCGTAATAGGGCAAGGAAAAACAGATGACGGTTTTATGAAATAGGGAAGAAATCAGACAGACAAGGGTAGC
>CAYSWG010000089.1:0-9476 GCA_964434465.1 uncultured Geobacteraceae bacterium | reverse complement strand
CATGGTGTGATCCTTGTGGCAGATTCAGTGGCAGTACGGTTTCCGTGTCGCAAATATTTCGGACAGTATAGCGCATTCATGTAAACAGGCAATGATCAAAGTTGTTGTTGAGGGATCGTTGCTGTGGGTGCTATCCGCTGGTCGGCGCCGTCATGGGTTTGGCCACGGACCCCCGGAGCGGAGAGCATGTCACTTTCTATGGCAATAGGTTCATTGGCAGAATGTTAACGATTGGTTCGGCAATTGGGCCCCCTACGGAAGAAATTGTACGTAAGGTTTGTCAGGCGACTGCGTGAATTGCCCCTGACACGGGAGAGAATGGACGGCCAGCGGTATGCCTCCCGACGGGCGTCGAGCCATCCCCGGTACAGGCGTTCCGCGGTCATCAGTTTCGGTCGGTAGACCACTTCAGCCTGATTATAGCGCCTCCAGTCCGTATGGAACAGGCGATCTTCCGCTGTGAATTCCCCGAAGAGGGCGGTACCCGGGTAGGGGGTCAACAGATTGAAGGTGGGCAGACTGGGACAGACCTCTTCCAGATAGCGGAGCGTTTGCTCGAAAATGCTTTCATCATGGTCGTCAAAGCCGAAGATCATGGACGTTTCAACCATGATGCCGGCATCGCGGATGCGCTTGATGAGTTCCCGCTGCGCAATCCCGTTACTGCCTGTTTTCGGATGGGTGGCCAGATCGCCGGTTACCGATTCAATGCCGACGAAGATGCCGGAACAGCCGGCATCGGCTACCAGACGCACCAGTTCGGGGTCTTCGGCAAAGCGCAGGTTGGCCTGGGCGCCCCAGCGGAGTCCCATGCCTCTCATCCCCTGGAGAATCGGTTTGATTCGCCGGGGATCTCCCAGCAGGTTGTCGTCGAGAAACACGGTCAGGGATCGATCGAAGCTGGCCAGTTCGCCGAGGATGTCGTCCAGATCCCGGTAGCGGAAACTGCTGCCGAAGTAGTTGGTGACAATGCAGAATGGACACTTGTGGGGACAGCCGCGGCTGGCCTGCAGGGTCTGGGTAGTCAGGTAGCGGCGGCGTTGATACAACTCCCGCCGCGACCAGGGGATGGACAGGCGACTGCCGGTCGGCAAGGGGCCACGGTAATACTGCTGCAGGCGACTTCCCAGCAGGTCCTCCAGCAGGGCTGCCCAGACCGGCTCGGCTTCGCCGATGACCACGGCGTTGGCATGGGTGGCTGCTTCCTCGGGGAGAACGGTAGGATGAATGCCGCCAAGTACCACCGGGGTCCCCCGGGACCGGAACCGGTCGGCGATTGCATAGGCCCGGGTTGCCTGGTGGGTCATGGCGGTGATTCCGACCAGCTCGAAAGAATCGGCGAAGGGGATCCGGTCATGGAGTTCATCCACCAGGGTAATCTGCCATGCCGGTGGGGTCAGGGCGGCAACCTGCTGCAGGGCCAGGGACGGGAGCTGAAAGTACTTCTCCCAGCCCAGTTTGTGGGTTGCCGGATAAACCAGCAGCAGACGGGGGGCGCCAGCGGAGGGCATCAGGCACTCCTTTCGACACGGCCCGGCGGGTGCTGCGTCAGGAGTTGGGCCCGGGTTGCCCGGTAGTCCCGCAGGTAGGTTTCCGGACGCATCATGGCCTGGGTGCGGCGCAGGACCCTGATCATGTAGGGAATCTGCAGGGGGCGTACCTGCCGCAGCCAGTCAACCAGCTTCTTTTCGCCGGAGGTGTTGAGGATGGAGCGTCGCCAGGTTTCCGCATAAAGTTCACAGAAACGCTCAGCGCCCAGGCGCGGTTCCCAGAGCAGGTGATGCATGTCGAAGTCGGCCCAGGGAATTCCGGTTAGCTGTTCCTGGTGCCGGCTGAAGGATTCCGTGCCGGGCAAAGGGGTAAGCAGAGTAAACCCGGAGCGCTGAAAACCGTGGGTTGCGACGAAGTCCCAGAGTTCCAGGAAGTCTTCTTCCAGCCAGTCGGGGTCGATGAGGAAGTTGCCGTTGATGCCGTAGCGGTGGCTCCGGGCAACCCGGGCGGCGGCAAGACTCTCCTTGACGCCGGCATCCTTGGTGATGCCGGCCAGCCCCCGCTCGCTGGCGAATTCGAAGCCGAGGAAAATATCAAAGTCCTTGGCAATGGGTCGCCAGGCTGCCAGCAGATCGCCATTGCGGGCAATGAGGTCGGTACGGCTCTGTACGAGCATCCAGCGCTTGCGGATACCCCGTGCCTTCAGGGCTTCTGCAAGAGCCAGACTGCGTGGCGGGTTGTTCCAGAACAGGTCGTCGGCCACGAAAACGGCATCGCCGGTCGCGGCAAAATCATCCACTACGGCGCCGATGCTCCGTTCCCGGCAGGTGCGGTTATATACCTGCCATACCGAGCAGAAGGAGCAGCGGAACGGACAGCCCCGGGAGGTTTCGATGAGCCAGACCGGTTTGAAGAGCAGACAGTGGTAGCCGGTACGGTGCCGTTCCACCAGCTGCCTGGCCGGCAAGGGGACCAGGTCGAGACTTGTCCGGGGTTCCGGCGCTGCCGTGCTGGACCAGCCGCCGTCCCGGGGGAGTCGAAGGCCTGGAAGCTCTGTAAGGGGAATGCCGCGATCCATGGCGTCCACCAGTCTCGGTACGGCCTCTTCACCGTCATCGAGACAGATGGCGTCGATGGCCTCGTCCTCAAGGGGGGCGGAAAAAGCCATGGCTGCATGCCCCCCCACAAAGATGAAGGCATCAGGTGTTATCCGGCGGACTTCCCTGGCTGTTGCCACGACATGATCGTATTCCAGGGCATGGAGACAGGAAATGCCCACAATGCGGGGGCGGGTTCGCCTGACCCAGGTTGCTGCGCCGGGTCGGAAGCGCAGATCGGCAAGGGTAACCTGGTGCCCGGCTCGCAGCAGGGCTGCCCCGATGTATTTGAGGCCGAGGGGTTCGACCCGGAAAAACGGGCCAAGACCGAACTGTTCATTACCCGGATGGGGGCGGAGGAGCAGAATATTCATGGGAGTACCTGTCACCGGGCTCAGCGGAGCGCTTCCAGCAGTTCCCAGCGGTGGTAGGCTTGCTCCAGTTCCCGTTCCAGTTCCTGCAGACGGGATGTGAGCACTGCTACCCGGTCACCGGCTGCTTTGTAGAACTCCGGATCGGCCAGGGTGCCCTGGACCGTCGCCAGTTCCCCTTCCAGGGCGGCAATCGTCTCCGGCAATCCGTCCAGTTCCCGCTGCTCCTTAAAGGTGATTTTGCGGGGTTTATCAGCAGCGGGCCGCTTCGTGTCCCGCTCTGCCGCCGCAGCGGGCGAGGGGGCGGGAGGCGCGGCCTGTGTCGCCTGGCGCAGCCAGTCATCATAGCCGCCAACGTATTCCCGCACCGCGCCATTTCCTTCGAAAACCAGAGTGCTGGTCACCACATTGTTGAGGAATTCCCGGTCATGGCTCACCAGGAGCAGGGTGCCTGTGTACTCCAGGAGCAGATCTTCCAGCAGTTCGAGGGTCTCCGTATCCAGATCGTTGGTGGGTTCGTCCAAAACCAGGACGTTGGACGGTTTGGTGAAAAGCTTTGCCAGCAGGAGGCGGTTCCGTTCACCGCCGGAAAGGATCCGCACCGGACTGCGCGCCCGTTCCGGGGAGAAGAGAAAATCCTGCAGGTAGCCAATGATATGCCGCTGCCGTCCATTGATGATGATGGTGTCGTTGCCATCGCCCACGTTTTCCTGAACGCTCTTTTCCGGGTCAAGCTGTTCGCGCAACTGGTCGAAGTACAGCACCTCCCGGCGCGTACCGAGCTTTATGCTGCCGCTGTGGGGTTCCAGTTCGCCCAGCAGCAGACGAAGCAGGGTGGTCTTTCCCGCACCGTTGGGACCGATTATGCCGATCCGGTCGCCACGAAGCACTGTAGTTGTGAGGTTTTCAACCACCGGCTGATCACCGTAGTTGAAGGAAACCCCCTCCAGTTCCGCCACCAGCCGTCCCGAGCGCTCCGCTTCCTGGAGCAGGATCTTTGCCGTGCCGCTCCGCTCCCGTCGTTCCCGTCGTTCTTTCCGCATCAGCTGTAATGCCCGGACCCGGCCTTCATTGCGGGTGCGGCGGGCCTTGATGCCCTGTCGGACCCAGGTTTCTTCCTGGGCCAGTTTCTTGTCGAGCAGGGCCTGACGGGTTATTTCCGCTTCCAGGAGCGCTTCCCGCCGCTGGACAAAGTCGTCATACGTGCAGGGGAACGCATAGAGCCGGCCGCGATCCAGTTCGGCGACCCGGTTGGCCATGCGCCGGGCGAAAGCCCGGTCGTGGGTGATGAAGGCACAGGTGGTAACTTCCCGAAGGAGGAATTCTTCAAGCCAGGCGATGGTGTCAAGGTCCAGGTGGTTGGTCGGTTCGTCCAGGAGGAGGATATCCGGCTGTGCCGCCAGGGCCCGTGCCAGCAGCGCGCGGCGGTTCATGCCGCCGGACAGGGTGGCGAAATCGGCGTCAGGGTCAAGGGACAGGCGGTTGAGCACCCGTTCCACGTCCTGGTGCAGGTTCCAGCCGCCGGAGTTTTCCAACTGGGCATGGAGGGCCTCCAGCCGTTGCAGCAGTGGTTCTCCACCCTCCGCGGCAAGCTGCTGGGCAACCCGGTGATGTTCGGCGAGGAGTGCGGCTGTTTCGCCCATGCCGCCCGCTACCACATCGAAGAGGGTTCCCCGGTACTCGCTGGGGGTTTCCTGGGATACCAGGGCGGTACGCATCCCTTGGCGACGGAGCAGTTCGCCGCTGTCCGGTGGCAGTTGACCGTCCATGATTTTCAGCAGGGTCGATTTGCCGGTGCCGTTGCGGCCAAGCAGGCAGAGGCGGTCTCCTTCTTCCAGGCGCAAAGAGACACCTGCCAGGAGTGGCGGGCCGCCAAAGGCCATATGGATCGAATTCAGAGCAAGCAGTGACACGGGGATCCTTCCTGGTTGAAAATACGGCCTGATCCGGGTGGGTGTCGGCAGTGGTCTGACTTACCGGCGCTTGCCACCACCGAACAGGGAGCCAAGGATGCCGCGGATTATCTGCCGGCCCAGTTGGCTGCCAATGGCATGGGCGGCACTCTTTGCCATGGCGCCCAGCATTTCCGCCGTTTCAGAACGATCCTTCGTCGAGGTCTGCCGGTTGTTGGGCTGCGGTGCAGTATCGGGGGGCGGCTGGTTTACCTTTGTGCGCAGAAGCTCGTAGGCCGATTCCCGGTCGACGGTCTGTTCGTAACTGCCGTAGATGATCGAGTTGCGCACCTGGTGGGACAGTTCCCCGTCGCTCAAGGGGGTCAGACGGCTTTGGGGCGGTGCCATGCGGGCCCGTTCAACCGGAGCCGGCGTACCCGTCGCTTCCAGGAACGAAACCAGAGCTTCACCGACGCCAAGTTCGAGAATGGTTGCAGCCGTGTCCAGCTTCGGATTCTGGCGGAACGTTTCAGCTGCCGCGCGAACGGCCTTCTGGTCCCGGGGCGTAAAGGCGCGCAGGCCATGCTGCACCCGGTTGCCCAATTGGCCTAGTACCGCGTCGGGGATATCCAGAGGGTTCTGGGTGACAAAATAGATGCCGACCCCCTTGGAGCGGATCAGGCGGACAATCTTTTCAATGGTATCGGTCAGGGCCTTTGGCGCATCATCGAACAGCAGGTGTGCTTCATCGAAAAAGAATACCAGCTTTGGCTGCTTCAGGTCACCCACCTCGGGCAGCCGCTCAAAGAGTTCCGCCAGGAGCCAGAGTAGAAATGTGGCATAGATTTTCGGTGACTGCATCAGCGTGTCTGCCCGGAGAATGTTGATCGCCCCGCATCCGGCAGCGTCGGTCTGGAGAAAATCCATGATCTCCAGGGCCGGTTCGCCGAAGAACCGGTTGCCGCCCTGCTCTTCCAGCACGAGCAGATTGCGCTGGATGGCGCCGATGCTCGCCGGTGAGATGTTGCCGTATTCGGTGCGGAACTGTGCCGCGTTGTCTCCCACATGCTGCACCATGGCCCGAAGGTCTTTGCAGTCCAGAAGAAGCAGGCCATTGTCATCGGCAATTTTGAAGACCAGGTTGAGAACGCCGCTCTGGGTGTCATTCAGGTTGAGAATGCGGGAGAGAAGCAGGGGGCCCATTTCGGATATGGTCGTGCGCAGCGGGTGGCCACATTTAGCCTGAATGTCCCAGAATACTGTCGGGTACCCCCGGTAGGAAAACGCCGGATCGGCGAATTCCTGGACACGCTCGGCCACTTTCGGGTGGTCGCCGCCGGGCAGGGCTATGCCGGAAAGATCCCCCTTGATGTCGGCCATGAACACGGGAACACCCCTGGCGCTGAATTGCTCGGCCAATACCCGCAGGCTGACGGTTTTGCCCGTGCCGGTGGCTCCGGCGATG
Organism: uncultured Geobacteraceae bacterium; assembly: GCA_964434465.1. GTDB lineage: Bacteria > Desulfobacterota > Desulfuromonadia > Geobacterales > Geobacteraceae > RPRC01. Next base: position 3,160 of record CAYSWG010000089.1, on the reverse strand, counting down.
AGGCCGTGCCGATTGGCCATGGCCGGGAGGAGAAAGCAGTCTGTTGTTCCTTTGGCGACAAAGATCGGTGAAGATGCTGAATTCATACAACCTCCGTTGGCGTCATGGGTCATGCAGGTCATGACGCGCGCGGTGCAGTTCGCGCACTACGGGACCGTTTCCCCATCAGCAAGCCAGGCGCTGATTTTCTTCACTTCAGATTCCCAGGCGACATCAAGTCGGACAGCGAGGAATGCCGCAAAAAGGCTGTCGAACATCTGCAGGCCCGTCTCCAGAACATGCATTTTTTCAAAAAAGACTGCCTCCCGCTCATTCTGGTAATCAACGGTCGCGTCCCGCTCTTCCTGGACTTTCGGCGTTTTGAAGGAGGCAAACTGAAACAGTTCCCCCTTGAGGGTCATCTTCCAGAGATGTTCCTCTTTCTCCAGGTAGAGGGCTGCCTCGGTAATCATCTTCCCGCTGGTCAGGGCCATGCGTACTTCATCGAACCGGTCCTGGGGGCCCGACACGGTTATTTTCTGGGCGCCGTCATCTCCTGAACCGCACAGGACCATGCGGTCATTGACATAGGCTGTGAACATTTCTCCGGACAGTGCCGGTCCAGGCCGTTCCACACGATACTCGGCCGAATCGTTGAGGGTGCGGTAGGTGGCCCAGAGGAGAAAGTCGGCGCCGAGCCACAGATTGGCGCGAATCAGGTCAAGGACCGCTTCGGATCCGGCCCTGTTCGCCTTGAGCAATGGCTCCGCAAGATGTTCCGGGACGACCCGCCGGGCACGGGCGAAAGGGTGGACGGCAATCAAACGCAGACCATCGAAGGTTTTTTTGAAGAGGGCGTCGAAGGTATCAAGGGTTTTCGCGCCGGTGCTGGTGATGGTGAGGATATTGCTCCGCGTGTCCCAGACGGCATCACAGGTGCTCGGTACGGGCAGAATACGTGCCAGTAATGATAAGCGGACCGTTTCCCGCAGTTCTTCCCGCTTCTGTTTCGGTACCCGGGTAAAACCGGGATTGTTGTATAGGAACTCCTCTTCGGCAACGCGCTGGTAAGCCTTCAGCAGCGCCGCGGGAATGCTCCGTTTGTCCTGACGCATGGTGAAAAGGATATAGTGATCCCGCCAGAAGGCCGATGGCGTGCTGAAATCACTGTTCCGGTGGTCGTCGGTGGTAACCCAGCCAAGGGAAAGTTCTTCGGTCCCCTGGTCAATGGAGATGAAGCCGTGGCTGGTCAGCCGTTCCGCCACCCAGGGGAACAGGTCACCTGGGGGTCTGTCGCCAGCAATCTGGAACTGACAGATGCTTGCCGTTGATGAGAGAATACCCATGCCGTGAAGCTCCTTTTCATTGTCGAAATAGTCATGGATACACCCTTTTGCCGGGCAGGGCAAGGAAATTTTCGGAAAAAAAAGCCCGCAACGCGGGCCACAACACAAGGAGGAGAGGGGTGATTCTTACGGTCGCTGGCTGGCGTGCCCCCGTTTCATGCCGAGACATGCCGCTTTGCGTTCCATGGCGTTCTTGCGCAGTTCGTCGGCCTTCACCCGCTGCTCGGGGGTCAGCAGGGTGGCTATTTTGCCGTGGCAGGCATCGCGCAATGCGGTCATCTTTGCCCGACGCTGATCACGGGTCAGGTTGCCGTCCTGCCAGATGGCCTTTCTTTCCTGGAACTTCTCGTCGAGGATCGGCAGAATTTTCAGCCGCTGTTCCTGGGTCAGGCCAAGCATGACCGTCATCCTGTCCAGGTGTGCACCCGGACCCATGCGGTGGTGCTTGCCGGGTTTGCAGTATGCCTTGCCTTTGCCCATTGGTTGCTGGGGGGGATTTCGGCTGACGCCAACTGGTAGGTTGCTCCAAAAGAGGCAAGAATTGCAGCTGCTGCTACAGCCAGTTTCACTGTTTTCATCGTGTGTGCTCCTTTCGCTTTCCTGTGATGTCCAGAATGTGCCCCCTTAAACGACTTGGTTGGCGGCTGGTTGACAGGAAAACTTCAAGACCGGCAGTTGGCTATGGAATGCCGGGGGGCGTTGCAGTGTGACTGGCGTCATGGTTCGGGCGGCCCCGTTCGTGCCGGGAAGGTTCACCGGAACAGGTCCTTGATGATATCGCCCAGATCCCGTTCCGTCAGGATTACCGGAACTACGCTCATGCCGAACCGAAGCAGGTGATCGGGGTCGCCGGCTTCATCAATGGTTATCTTCACGGGAATCCGCTGGACAACCTTCACATAATTTCCTGTGGCATTCTCCGGCGGGAGAAGCGCGAAGGCCGAACCGGTGCCGGCCATGATGCTGTCAACCTTACCCGTAAAGGTAACCCCCGGATAGGTGTCAACTTCGAATTCCACCTTTTGGCCGGGGCGCACATGGGTGAGCTGCTTCTCCTTGTAGTTAGCGGTCACCCAGGATTCCTTGAGGGTGACCAGGGCAAGGAGCGGCTGGCCGGAACGGACGTTGTTGCCCGGTTCCACGGACTTCCTGGTGATATAGCCGTCAGACGGTGCAAGGATCCTGGTGTAGGTGAGACTGAGCCGTGCTTCCGCCAGTTCTGCCTGCTTGCGGGCAATCTGTGCGTCCTTGCCGCCGGTGCCGGTCAGGCCGAGCAATGCCAGGGCCCGGCGAACCGAACCTTCCGTTTCTGCCAATTTTGCCGCAGCCACCTTGCGTGCCGTTACCAGTCGATCAAGCTGTTCCCTGGCGATTACTTCCTTTTCGAAAAGCGCCTTGCCCCGTGCCAGGTCCAGATCCGCCTGCTCCAGGCGGGCCTGGTCCAGATTCACTGCCGCCCGGGCCGCTGCAACCTGGGCATGGGTGCTGGATGTCTCGTTTCTGGCCATGTCCAACTGGGCGAGCACATTGTCTACCCGGACCGTGTAGTCGCGATCATCCAGTTCCACCAGCAGGTCACCCTTGCGGACAAACTGGTTATCCCGTACCAGCACCCGCAGTACGGTGCCAGGCACCCGGGCCGAGACGTTGTACACAGGGGACTCGACGAAGGCATTGTCGGTTACCACGTGGGTCTTGCTCTTGACCCAGAGCCGAATGCCGAACAAGAACGCCGCGCCGACGAGAACAAGCAGAATCACTGCAGCACGTTTCCGTGTGCCGTTGCCGCTCGCTCTGCCCGTTGTTTCTCCATCTATTTCTGCTTTTTCCAAAAT
>CAYSWG010000088.1:0-9555 GCA_964434465.1 uncultured Geobacteraceae bacterium | reverse complement strand
CAGCAGGGGGTCATGGAGGCTCCCAGCCAGGCTGTGGTCGAAGCGCAGTTGAAAAAGTACGGGTTCAGCAATGTCACCATCAAAGAAGAAGGGAAGGGGTTCTCCAGGGAGCTCAAGCTTCCCGGGTTCGGCTCCAGGAAGGTCCAGACCAAGGAACTCGTCGTCTTCACCCGCCAGTTTGCCACCATGATCGACTCGGGTCTGCCCCTTGTCCAGTGTCTGGACATCCTTTCCGGGCAGCAGGAAAACAAGACCTTCAAAGAGGTGCTGTTAAAGGTCAAGGAGAGTGTTGAAGGCGGTTCCACCTTTGCTGATGCACTGTCCAAGCACCCGAAGGTCTTTGATAATCTTTTTGTCAGCCTGGTTGCCGCGGGTGAGGTGGGCGGTATTCTCGATACGATTCTCAATCGGCTTGCCGGCTATACGGAAAAGGCCATGAAGCTGAAAAAGCAGATCAAGGGCGCCATGGTCTACCCGGCAACGGTCATGGCCATTGCCCTCATTGTCGTGGCGGTCATCATGATCTTCGTTATTCCGACCTTTGCGGCAATGTTTCAGGATTTTGGCGGTGATCTGCCGGGGCCGACAAAATTTGTCATCGGCCTGAGCAACTTTATCGTCAAGTATATTTTTGTCATCATCCTGGCAGTAATCGGCCTGGTGTTTGCCATAAAGAAATACTATGCCACGGCCAATGGCCGGAAAACCATAGACCGCTTTGCCCTGAAAGCACCGATCTTCGGCCCGTTGATCCGCAAGGTGTCCGTGGCCAAGTTCACCCGGACCCTGGGTACCCTGGTCAGCAGCGGGGTGCCGATCCTCGACGGCCTGGAAATCGTCGCAAGAACCGCCGGCAACGTCATTGTCGAGGAGGCCATTCTCAAGGTGCGCCAGGCGATCTCCGAGGGTAAGACCATCGCCGAACCGCTGAAGCAGAGCGGTGTCTTTCCGCCCATGGTGGTGCAGATGATCTCCGTCGGCGAGGCGACCGGCGCCATGGATGCCATGCTGGGGAAAATCGCCGATTTCTATGACGACGAGGTGGATGATGCGGTGTCGGCCCTCACGTCCATGCTTGAACCGCTGCTCATGGTGTTTCTCGGGGTCGTGGTCGGCGGTCTGGTCATTGCCATGTACCTGCCCATCTTCAAGATCGCCGGTACTGTCGGCGGTTAGCGAGTGGAAGAAAAAAAGCGGCTCATTCGTTTCGTCTTTGCCAGGGTGGTGGTGGTTTCCCTCTTTCTCCTCTCCACCGCCATCCTGGACATCAGACAATCAACCGGTGTTTTCGAGTATGCACTCGACGGCATTACCCGGCTGATTGTCGCCACCTACCTCGTTTCACTGGCGGCCGTTCTGGTCTTCTGGTTCTTCAGCCGGTTCAGCCGGTTGATAACCTATCTGCTGATCATCTGGGATATTGGTTTCATCTCCCTGTTGCTGCTGTTCACCGGCGGCATCAGCTCTCCCTATTCATTCCTCTATCTCCTGACCATCATCAGTGCCAGCGTACTTTTGTCCCGCCGTGAGGCGCTCTATGGCGCCGCCCTCTGCGCCATCCTCTATGGCGCTATCATGGATCTGCACTATTTCGGCAAGCTGACCTCCTTTGGCCTCTATCCGGAATCGGCAGGACACCTTGAGCCGCGGGCCCTGTTTTTCATCATTCTGGTCAACATTGTCGCTTTTTTCATTACTGCGCTGTTGACGGGCTATCTTGCCGACCGTCTGCGGGTCAGTGAAAATGCCCTGCGCCGCCAGGCAATGAACCTGGAAGAATTGGAGCGGCTGAACAGCCTCATTGTCTTCCACCTGAACAGCGGTCTTCTTACCATTACCAACGAAGGAAAAATCCGGGTCTTCAACCGCTACGCAGAGCAATTGATCGGCATTTCCCAGGCAGAGGCCTATAACCGGCCCCTTGACGAAGTCATACCGGGTTTCGCGCCGTTCATGCACAGAATCGCCGGCATTACCCGTGAAGAGATAACCCACCATGTTCCGGGCGGGGAAACGCTGATTTTCGGTTTTAAAACGGTTTCCTTCACCGACAAGGAGGGTGTGCCGCTTGGCGTCATTATTGATTTCCAGGATCTTACCCATTTGAAAAAAATGCAGGCCGAATTGGAACGGGCCGACCGGCTGGCGGCCATCGGCGAACTTTCTGCCCGGATAGCCCATGAAATCCGCAACCCGCTTGCTTCCATCAGCGGCTCGGTACAGCTCATTGCCGGTGACAGTGCCATTGCGTCCCAGGACAGGAGGCTTCTGGATATTGTCCTGCGAGAAACCGAGCGGTTGAATAAACTGATCAGGGATTTTCTTGCCTATGCGCGGCCGACCAAACCCGTCAAGACCAGATTCAATCTGCACCGGCTCATCACGGAAGTGGACGAACTGGTCTGTGCCGCGCCCCGGTTCAAGGATGTGGTAATAGTGAACCACTGCCCCGTCCACATTGAACTCCATGCGGATGGTGACCAGTTCCGCCAGGTCCTCTGGAATCTCTTTGCCAATGCTGCCGAAGCCATGGATGGACAAGGTACGATCACCGTCCGTGCCGACCAGGTTGTGTCAGCCCTGTCGGCAGGCGTAACCATTTCGGTGGCGGACACGGGAACGGGCATGGGCGAAGATGATTTGAGGCAGCTGTTTGAGCCATTCCGGTCGACAAAGCCGGGGGGAACCGGACTGGGCCTGGCAACGGTCTATCGCATTGTCGAGTCGCACGGGGGGACTATCCGCGTATCCAGTATCAAGGGGCAGGGGACGGAATTTTTCATGTATCTGCCGGGAGAGTAGCATGCCGCCCTCGGGGAGAAGGCGCCCCGGAGGGGCAGTGAGGGCATGACGGATCGGGTATTACTGCAGGATAAAGAGGACCTATGGAAACACGAATTCTAGTTGTGGACGATGAACTGAGCATGCGGGAATTTCTGGGGATTCTCCTGGAACGGGAAGGGTATCTGGTCGATGCGGCAGATTCGGCCGCCGCGGCGCTGACCCTCCTGGAATCGGCCGGCTATGATCTGGTCGTTTCCGATGTGAAAATGCCCGGTCTGAGCGGCCTGGAGCTTCTGGCCAGGATCAAGGAGAACTCGCCCGATACGGCGGTAATCATGGCAACGGCATTTTCCACGGCTGAGCAGGCCGTCGAGGCAATGAAGCTGGGTGCCTATGACTACATTGCCAAGCCGTTCAACGTTGAGGAAATCAAGATCATTGTCCGCAATGCCCTGGACAAGCGGAGCCTTGCCCGGGAAAACCTCCGCCTCAAGGAGGAGGTGCAGGGCCGCTACAGTTTCAGCGGTCTGATCGGCAAGAGCAAGCGCATGCGTGACGTCTACACCCTGATAGAGAAGGTGGCCGGCAGTACCGCCAATATTCTCATCTATGGTGAAAGCGGTACGGGGAAAGAGCTTGCCGCGAAGGCGGTCCACTATAACAGTCCCCGAAAGGATCGCCCTTTTGTGGCGGTCAACTGTGGCGCCATTCCCGAGTCGCTCATGGAGAGCGAGCTGTTCGGCCATAAAAAGGGCGCTTTTACCGGTGCCGTTGCCGACCGGGCCGGTCTGTTCGAGCAGGCTGACGGGGGAACCCTCTTTCTGGACGAAATCGGCGAAGTGCCCTTGCAGCTCCAGGCCAAACTGCTGCGCGTCATCCAGGAACGGGAATTCCGCCGGGTGGGCGGCAGCGAATCTTTGAAAGCCGATATTCGCCTTGTTGCCGCCACCAATCGTGACCTGGATGACCAGGTGAAGGAGGGGACTTTCCGGGAGGACCTTTTCTATCGACTGAATGTGGTACAGGTGCGCATGCCCTCCCTGCGAGAGCGTCCGGACGACATTCCCCTGCTCATCGAGCATTTCCTGAAAAAATTTGCGGGTCAGCCGGCCGGTGGCGAAGAGATTTCATCCGCTGCATTGAAGCTGCTCATGGTCTATCCTTTCCCCGGCAATGTCCGGGAACTGGAAAACCTGGTCGAGCGCTGCGTGGTTCTGGGCAATCGACGGATCGACGTGGAATTTCTGCCGCCCCAGGTTGTCGACTTCCAGAACCCGGTGCCGTCGGGCAGCGACTATATCATTCCGCCGGAGGGGATGAATCTGGAAGCCTACCTGGACGGTATCGAAAAGCGACTGCTGCTCCAGGCACTGGAACGCAGCAGCGGCGTAAAAAAACGGGCTGCGGAATTACTCGGCCTGTCCTTCCGCTCAATCCGCTATCGTCTGGCCAAATTCGGTATGGATGATGAGTGAAGGAGAGCATATTTCGGCAATTATTGGCACGTGCTGTTGACGAAAAATGTCACTTAAAGGGTAGTCGGGAGGGCTGAGGGGGCAGAACAGGTCGACAACAGCCGCAAAATAGCATCCCTGAAAGAAAATACTACCAGCTCTGCGTTTTGGCCCGCTTGTTGCTTATGAATGGTCATCTCGTTACTTCAATTCAGAATCCCTCTGAAATCGGATAACCGGGTTATCCGCCCAACAATCACGTGAAAGGAGAATCACATGCTTAAGAAACTCAGAAGTTCAAAAGGTTTTACCCTCATCGAGCTGCTGATCGTTGTTGCGATCATCGGCATCCTGGCCGCCATTGCCATCCCGCAGTTTGCTTCCTATCGGGAGAAGGCCTTTCACAGTGCCTCCAACTCCGACCTGAAGAATATCAAGACAGGGATGGAGTCCTATATGGCCGACAACCAGGTATATCCTGCCGACCTTGGTCTGTACTAACCAACGATTTAGTTAGGGAGATAGAAACCATGAAAAAAATAATCGTCCTCACCGCCTGTTCGATACTGTTTGCTTCTTCTGCCTTTGCCGCTGCCAGTTCGGCTGTCAACTATGCTGATGCCGGTAAGACCCTGCGCGGCGCCGCTTCGGGCGTTTCTGCAGCTTCCCATGCCATCGGCAAGCTGTCCACAAAGGTTGGTATCGCTTGGCAAGCCACTGCAGATGGCTATGCCATCATCACCCAGCACCAGAGCGGTACGAAGGCTTACGGCACGTCCTTCGACAGTACGGCAATTTATGTCAACGACGTAGCCAAGGGATCCACAACAGCTGCTCCTTCTGCTGCTACGTCGGCTGATTTTGTGACTGGGACTTGGAAAACAATGTAGCTTGCTACAGGCGTAAGTTGAAAAGCGGAGTGCCATGCACTCCGCTTTTTTTGTGAGAACCCATGGAATTGTTGTCTAAACTGCGAAACAACGTCCTGCTGCTTACACTGGTCGTTCTGGGTGTCTACTATCCCCTGCTGTTTGCTCCCCTTAATTCCGTCGATGACCCCGGGATGTACCATTACCTGTTAAACAGTGATCATAAAACAATACGGGAAATTTTTTTTCCGGGCGGGAGCGGCACCTATTACCGGCCCTTGCTGGAGGCATCTTTTTTTATCGATAAGTATGTGTGGGGGCTTCAGGAGAGCTTCATGCATCTCCAGAGCATGGTGCTGCATTGGTGCAATACTTTGCTGGTATTTGCTGTTGCTCGCCGTGCCGGTTCTCTTCTGAATGTCGCTTCTCCCGTCCCGCCTTTTCTTGCCGCCCTGTTTTTTGCGGCGCACCCCATCAACACCGAAGCTGTAGCCTGGATATCGGCGAGAACTGACCTCCTTGCCGGTTTTTTTATCCTGCTGTCCATCTGGCTTCTGCTTCGTCGGCGCACTATCCCTCTGACCACCGTTATTGCTGCGGGGTGTCTCTTTATTGCCTGTCTGGCCAAGGAAACGGCGATATTTTTTATTCCTGCCGCAGCGCTTGCTCCTTTTTTTCTCTTGCGGCGAGGTGAGAACGGTGTTCCCCTTGCTGAAGCTGTGAAGCGATCCGTTGTCGGCCTCGGTTCATTCGGGATTGCCGGCATCGGGTACCTGTACCTGCGTTCCCTGGCTTTCAGTGCCGGTGATAATGGCGTTTCCCGCGTGGTGCAAAGTGTTGTAGGTAGTGATCAGGCCGGAGAATTTCTGGTTACGGTTCGAATGGTTCTCAAGGCTGCCGGTTTCTATCTGAAAAAACTGTTTGTTCCCTTTCCTCTGAATTTCGGCATCAACTCGGTTTCCGATTGGTATGTGTTGCTGGGAATTGCGCTGCTTCCGTTGACCGTCATGCTCTTGATGCGTCGGACGGTTGTCGGATATTTCTTTGTCTGTGCCCTGTCCGTTGGTGCATCGGCATTGCTTATTCCTCTGCTGACCGTAACCTGGACCCCCCTTGCTGAACGCTATATGTACATTCCTTCGGGATTTTTTCTCATCGGCATATGTTTTTCCGGGCAGAGAGCCTTCAGCCGCATTGAAGGTAAGGCAATAATCACTGCAGTGGTTGGCCTGCTGGCGATGCTCGCACTCTATGGCAGCGCCTCACGAACACTGTTGTGGCAGGATAATGTGGCGCTGTTCCGTGATACTGTGCAAAAATCGCCTGGTTTTCTGCCTGCCTGGAACCAGTATGCCCTTGCCCTCTACGAAGGCGGTCAGCAGGATGAAGCGGCTGCAGTCATTAACTCATTGAAGATTCCGGAAACGCTGCTCAATTATCAGTACGGAATAGTCAGCAAGGCTGCCGCTCGCATTCATGTCGGGGATTATGCCGGCGCGCGAAAGATACTGCGGGCTGTGCTCGAGAACCCTGGTAAACACGAGGTCATGATCGTTGAACGACTGCTGAAACTGAATGACCATGAGACACGTGAGATGAAATTATCTCCCGGTACCTTTTATGGTGATAATTCAGAGTTGCTTGAGAGGTTATACACCCTGACCGGTGACCCGTACGTCCAGTACCGTCTTGGCCGTCTGCACTTGTTCAATGGAAATCGCCCCCGCGCCCTTGCAGCATTCAAGCGGGTGGTTGCCCAGACCGGCGAGAAGGTGTATTATCATCAACCGGCAAGAAAACTGGTTGAAACATTGTCAGGAAATACTCCCTGACTGGTGGAGAGACGAAAATGGGTGCAATGGTAGGGGTCACAATAAAAGGTATCTTCCGGGACAGGATTTTTCAGGGCATTCTGGTTACGGCTCTCCTCTTTGTCATTATTCCTGCCGTTGCTGCACTGTCCATGAGGCAGGTCGCCGAATTGTCGGTCACCCTGGCTCTCTCCTTGATCTCGTTCATTCTCTTGCTGCTAGCAGTTTTTCTTGGAGGAACGCTGCTCTGGCGTGACATCGAACGGCGCTATACCTATGCCGTTCTTGGCCTGCCGCTTTCCCGGGCCTGGTACCTTTTGGGCAGATTTTTCGGTGTCGTCTTGTTTTTACTGCTCACGGCAACGGTTCTTGGCTTAGCGGCAACTCTTGTTGTATTGTATACTTCGACGCTGAACCCTCCGGCTCAGCCTTTGGTATGGGGCAACTTTTTCCTGACTATTCTTTTTGATGTAATGAAGTTTATTCTCCTGGTTGCCTTGGGATTGTTGTTCTCATCTTTCAGTACCTCATTCTTCTTGCCCATTTTCGGTACCATAGCTGTTTTCTTTGCAGGCGGGGTAACTCAGCAGGTTCTCGACTATATCAACTCTCCTTCGGCGAAAGATCTTTCTCCACTGGTCAAGCAGGTTTCTTTGGCCCTGTATTATGTCCTGCCCAACTTCAGTGCCTTTAACTTGAAGGTGCACGCGATATACGGCCTGCCGGTAGATCTTTATGGTTTGGTGTTGACAGGTATCTACTTTGTTGTTTACACCGCCATTCTGCTTGTTATGGCAATTTTCATTTTTTCACGACGGGAATTGAGGTAATTCCATGGGCAGACTCTCTACCTGCCTGGCAGCGCTCCTTGTTGCCTATAGTGTACTGATTGGACCCTTTGCCGAGTATATGCGACAGAAGCCGGTCGTAGAAAAACTTGGCTACGTACCGAGAGTTGAAGTGTTCAAGGCAGCCTCTGCGGATCATCAAGAGCTCAGCGGTGCGCTGCTGGTGCTGAAGGTTCTCATGTATTTCGGGGGGTTGGTCGAAAAACAGCAGAGCACGATTTTGATACCGGCTGACTATCCGGCAATGTCCCGGATGATTCATGGGGCGGTCAAGCTGGACCCCTACAATATGGACGCCTACTACTTTGCACAGGCAATTCTTGTCTGGGATGTGGGTAAAGTCGCTATGGCCAATGAGCTTCTCGATTACGGGATGCGTTATCGTACCTGGGACTGGTACCTGCCATTCTTCGCTGGCTTCAACCATGCGTATTTTCTGAAAAATTCTGAAAGGGCGGCATATTATTACGAGAAGGCAGGAGCCCTTTCCGGTTCCGATCTGTTTCGCAAACTTGCCGGAAGGTATCTGCAGGAGTCGGGACGCACCGATCTTGCCATAGCGTATTTATCTTCCATGGAGAAAGGGGAGAAAAATCCTGCGGTCAAAAAAAGTTACCGCATGAGAATCCGGGCATTTCAGGAAGTCCGTCGAATCGAGATCGCGCTGGCCCGCTATAGAAAAGCAAAGGCGAAACTACCCGATTCGCTGAAAACTCTCATTGAGGATGGTTATCTGTCTCCGCCGCCCGTTGATCCCTACGGAGGCAAGTTCTTTTTTACTCAGGACGGTAAAGTCTCCTCTTCAAGCAAGTTTGCCGTGCCGTCTACCAGAAACTCTGCCGCAGCACCTTCTCAGGAGAACTAGTATATGGTTTCGATTAAGACCGTTGATCTTTCAAAAACCTACCGAGGTAAACGCGGCAGCAGAGTTCAAGCATTGAAGGGGCTGACACTGGCCATCGAACACGGTGAGGTGTTTGGTTTCCTCGGTCCGAACGGAGCCGGCAAAAGCACGACCATCAAGACGCTGATGGGGCTCATCCGGCCCACATCCGGCAGTGCGAGCATCATGGGTAAGGACGTCGCCAGCCGGGAAGCGCGCCGGCATGTTGGCTACCTTCCCGAGAATCCAGCTTTCTATGACTATCTTTCAGCAGCGGAGTATCTGGCCTTTGTCGGCCGGGCATATGGAATGGACTTGCCGCTACTCGAAGAAAAATCTGCCGAAGTGTTGCACCTGCTTGATTTGTGGGAAGCCCGCAAGCGGCCAATGCGTGGCTACAGCAAAGGGATGGTGCAACGCGTCGGGCTAGCGCAGGCATTGCTGCATGATCCCGATGTCTATATCCTTGACGAGCCCATGAGCGGACTTGACCCCTTGGGGCGTGCCTTGGTTAAGGACATCATTCTTGATCTGAAGCAACGCGGCAAATGTGTCTTTTTCAGTACCCATATTACCTCTGACGTGGAAAGTGTCTGTGATCGCGTCGGTGTCATCGTCAAGGGTGAAATGAAGTGCGTACGCAAGGTTGATGAGATAACCCTTGATGGCATCACCGGTTATGATATCAGGTTTGCTGAAGCAGAGCACGACACCCCTGAAACCGTGCGCGTTGCCAGGGAAGAACTCCCTGCAATACTTGCCGCCATGGCGTCCCCGGCCGTCATGTTTCTGTAGTTGAACCGGTCCGCAAGAATCTCGAAGATTTTTTTGTGGATATAGTGCGTCAGGAATAGGATGCTGCCGTGGGTTCACTTGCCGCGATAATTGCGATTTTGCGTCCTTCCC
>CAYSWG010000087.1:0-9604 GCA_964434465.1 uncultured Geobacteraceae bacterium | reverse complement strand
TACCCTCGTAGATTGACAGTTCCAGCATCTTCGGGTCGACCATGATCATCCGGACGTCCTGGGGGGTCGCCGTGTAGAGGAGGGAAAGGATCATAGTGTTGATTGAGACGGATTTGCCGGAACCCGTTGCGCCGGCCACAAGCAGGTGCGGCATGCGTGCCAGATCGGTTACGACAGGTCCGCCGGCGATATCTTTGCCCAGCGCCAAGGGAAGCTTCAACTTGCCCCGGTGAAAATCCTCGCAGCTGAAGATATCCCGGAGGAAGACCATATCCCGCTCCCGGTTGGGCAGTTCGATACCGACTACTCCCTTGCCGGGGATGGGGGCAACAATGCGGATAGACATGGCCTGGAGTGCCATGGACAGGTCGTCTGCCAGGCCGGCGATGCGGTTTACCTTGATGCCCGGCCCCGGCGCGTATTCGAACATGGTGATGACCGGGCCGGGGCAGATCTCCGTAACTTCCCCCTCTACGTTGAAATCGCGTAACTTCTTCTCCAGGAGGCGGGCATGCATGGTCAACACCTCCCGGTCAACGCGGCGCTGGCTGGCCGGCGGCGTGTCCAGCAGGGACAGGGCCGGTGTCCGGTAGGGCCCTTCGCTGCGCACGAAGTCGAAACTCTCCTGGACCGGGGCGGTCTTTGCCTCGTCCCGCTTCTTTTCCTTCTTCTGCACCGGTGCCGGTGGCGGCAGATTGACCGTTGCCGGACGGATCTGTGGGGCTTGCCGGTTCCGTCCCCCCTGGTCCAGGCCGGCAAGTTGCCGATTCAGGGCGCGTTTTTCCCGGTGGGTTTCCCAGCGGGTTCTGAGAGCGTCCAGGCTCCAGCCGGCGAAAAGGACAAAGGAGAAGCGGGACAGGATCATGATGGACATGGCCAGCACCGGCAGGATCAGCAGCAGTGCTCCGGGGACGCCGAGGAAATTCTTCAGAAGCTTTGCTGTCTGCAAACCGATCACGCCGCCTGTCTGAACCTCCTGGCCGAACAGGGAGGTGGTTTCCAGATTGAAGGCCAGCAGGGACGCCATAGAGACAACGAACACGAAGAAGGCGACACCCTTGTAGGTACGCCACTTCAGTTCCTTGAAACGGAGCAGCTTGTAGGCAATGAAGAGCAGGGCCCCTGGCAGGGCATAGGAGGCGACACCGAACAGCTGCAGGAACAGATCGGCCAGTGACGCGCCGAACCGTCCGCCGAAATTGTGCACGCCCTTGCCCGTGGAGTAACTGTTGAAGGAGAGATCATCGCTGTTGAAGGAGAGAAAGGCGATGAGAATGAACAGTCCGACGGCGCCGAGGGCGATGCCTTTGATCTCCTGGATCAGCTGTGCTTTGCGTTCAGAATTCATGGGTCGTACCTTTACAGTTCCAGAATCAGCGGCAGGATCACCGGCCGCCGCTCGATGGTCTTGTTGAAGAAGCGCCGCAGCACCCGTCTCACTTCCATACGCACCTCGTTCCAATCGGCCATGACTTCCAGGTTGACGGAGGCCAGAGTGTCGGTGACGATTTTCCGCGTCTCGTCCAGGTATTCCTGGCTTTCATCCTCGAAGACGAAACCGCGGGTGACGATGTCGGGTCCGTAGATGATTTCGCCGGTGGTCTGGTTGATACCGATGATCACCACCACCATGCCGTCTTCCGAGAGGTGCTTGCGATCCTTGAGCACGATGGCGCCCACATCGCCGATCCCCTTGCCGTCCACGAAAACCCTTCCTGCCTCGACACTGCCTTCAATGGCGCCCCGTTCACGGTTCAGGGAGATGATGTCGCCATTTACGGCCAGCAGACAGCGCTCCTCGGGGATGCCCACCTTGCTGGCCAGGCGTTGATGGTTGACCAAATGCCGGTATTCGCCATGGATGGGAATGAAGTAGCGGGGTTTCACCAGGTTGAGCACCAGCTTCAGTTCCTCCTGGCTGGCATGGCCGGAAACGTGCACTTCCGAAACTTTTTCGTGGAAAACCTCGGCACCCCGTCGATAGAGGTGGTTGATCAGGTCGGAGATGGTTTTTTCATTGCCGGGAATGAAGCGGGAGGAGAGAATTACCGTGTCGCCCCGTTCCAGTTTGATCTGTTTGTGGTCATCCATGGCGATGCGGGTCAGGGCGCTCATGGGTTCCCCCTGGGAGCCGGTGGTAATCATGCACACCTCTTCCTTGGGCAGTCTGGGCAGATCCTTCAGTTCTATGAGGGTGTCATCGGGGATGCGCAGGTAGCCCAGTTGCAGGGCAATCTGCACGTTGGCCAGCATGGAACGGCCGTTGAGGAGTATCTTCCGGCCGCAGCGGACAGCGGCATCAACCACCTGCTGTACCCGGTGGATATTGCTGGAAAAGGCGGCAACGATGATCCGGCCCCGGCAGTGGGGGAACAGTTCATTGAAGGCTTCGCCCACCAACCGTTCCGAGAGGGTGAAGCCTTCCCGCTCCACGTTGGTGGAATCAGACAGCAGGGCCAGGACTCCTTCCTCGCCGTAGCGGGCCAGGGTGGCCAGGTCGGTGGGTTCCCCGTCAACCGGAGTCTGGTCCAGCTTGAAATCGCCCGTGTGGATCACCACCCCTTCCGGTGAACGGACCGCCATGGCGCAGCCGTCGACGATGGAGTGGGCGACCCTGATGAACTCCACGGAAAACACGCCGAGATTGATCACGGTGCGCGGCCGGACCACGTGCAGGTCAACCAGGGATTCCAACCCGAATTCCATCAGCTTCTCCCGAACAAATCCGAGGGTCAGGGCCGTCCCGTAGACCGGCACCGGCAGGTCGGTCAGCACGAAAGGCAGGGCGCCGATGTGGTCTTCGTGGCCGTGGGTGAGGAGGATGGCCCGCACCCGATGGCTGTTGTCCCGGAGATAGGAAATATCCGGAATGACCAGGTCGATGCCGAGCATGCTCGGTTCCGGGAACATGAGGCCACAGTCGATGACGATAAGGTCATTGCCGTATTCATAGACGGTCATGTTCAGGCCGATCTCGCCCAGACCGCCCAGAGGAATGATTTTCAGGCTGTTACTGTCCGTTATGTTGTTGCTCATGGTGCTCTTTTCCGGTAAGTGCCGCGATTCGTTGATCACAGCGGCTGATCCACTCCCGGCCGGATGATGCCGGGCCGCCTGTGGCGTAGAATGCGCTGCGCAGTGAGCGATAGGCAATGAGCGCCCGCTCCCGGTTGCCCCGCTGTTCGTATTGTAGGGCCAGGGCCCAGAGTTGTTCCGCGGCCCGCCCCACCAGCGGACTGCCGGGTGTGTACCTGTGGATGGTCGCCTCGTAGCCGGCCACGGCCGCGGGAAAGTCGCCCAGGACCAGGGCTGTTTCGCCCCGGGCAAACTGCTGGTGCTGCCGGAAGAGTGTTGTTCCCCACAGCAGGGCAATAGCGAGCGCGGCAATGATGAGACCGTTGCTGATGAGTGCTCGTTCCCTGGTCACGGCATGCTTATCCTTTGAAGAAATCGGGCACGGCCAGGAGCAGGGTGCCGAGCAGTGCCAGGATGACGCCGAATAGTACTGCCAGAGCGGCGAAACTATCCGCCGGTCTGCCAAGGCGCAGGCTGGCGGGGAGCCCCCAGACGGTCAGGCATATGCCGGCCAGGAGCAGCGCGCCGTGGAGGATGGTTGCCTCAGCCGGCAAAGCCGTGCTCTATGGCGACGCGCACCCGGTCGATCAATTCGTCCCGTTTCCTGCCGGTGGCGCCGGTGGTGGCGATGGGGTCGCCGAAGGTGATGGTGATGGTGCCCGGACGGATCTGCAGCCGCTTCGGCGGATTGACTTTGGCGCTGCCGGTGATGGTGAACGGCACGATGGGCACACCGGCCCGGGCGGCCAGGAGGAAACCGCCCCGCTTGAAGGGGAGCAGGTTTCCGTCCATGGATCGGGTGCCTTCAGGAAAAATGATGACGCTGACGCCGTTGCGGATTTTCTCGGCGGCTGATTCCATGGTTTTCAGTGCCCGGCGTCCGTCGCCCCGGTCCAGGGGGAGGTAGCCGGCGCGCTTCATGGCCAGGCCGAAGAGGGGGATGCGAAACAGCTCCTCCTTGGCAATCCAGCTGAAATGGTGAGGCAATCCGGCATAGAGCGTCAGAATGTCAAAATTACTCTGGTGGTTACCCATGAAGATCAGCGGGCAGTCGACGGGAATTTTCTCGGCGCCGTTGACCGTTACCCGTACCCCGGCAAGGAGCAGGGCCACCCGGGCCCAGAACTGCCCATAGCGATGGAGGAACCTGCCCGTGCGGTCCAGGAAGGTTACGGGGACACCGGTAACAATGATAAACAGCGTAAAAGGGACCAACAGTACAAGAAACAATAGCGCCCGCAGCATTCTTGACTCCCTCGGAATATGGGCACTAAAGTACTTCTTTTGCTTGGTCAAGTCAAATGGTTCCGTCTTTTCCGGACCTTTGTCCGGCCGTCGCGGCCAGGGGAAGGGAGAAGTTTGTCGGCCGGCTGTAAAAGTGTCTTTTAATGGCTGCCCCGGCCTGCTAGTATGCCGGGACATGCTGCACGCTGTCGTCATGGGACGCGTGGGCTTCAGTCTGTAAACGGGGAGCGGCGTATGCGTGAATACAAGGTTGTGGAAGTGAGTACGGTTGCAGAGGATGTCCTGGAGGAGGTCCTGAATGAATGGACCGGCAAGGGGTGGCATTTTGACGGTATGCAGTTTGCCATGCGCGAGTCCAGTCGCCGACCGAGCATGGCTTTCGTCCTCTTCACCCGGGAAACAGCCGGCGGGGGGGATGTCTGACGTGACCGCACAACCAACGCTCTATCTCATCGACGGTTCCTCGTACATTTACCGGGCCTACTACGCCATCCGGCATTTGTCGTCGCCGACGGGGTTTCCCACCAATGCCTTGTACGGCTTCACCCAGATGCTGATCAAGGTGCTCAAGGACCGCAAGCCCGACCACCTGGCCGTGGTCTTCGACGTGGGGCGCCGCACCTTCCGTACCGAGCTGTACCCGGAGTACAAGGCCAACCGCTCGGCCATGCCCGAGGATCTGGTACCCCAGATCGGTCCCATCAAAGACCTGGTGCGGGCCTTCAATATACCGGTGCTGGAACAGGAGGGTTTCGAGGCGGACGACATCATCGGGGCCCTGGCCCGGGAGAGCGAGCAACGGGGCATGGCCGTGGTGGTGGTCACCGGCGACAAGGATCTCATGCAGATAGTCAGCGACCGGGTCACCCTGCTGGACACCATGAAGGACAAGACTTCGGGCTGCGCCGAGGTGTTGGAGCGGTTTGGCGTACCACCGGAACAGGTGGTGGACGTGCTCGGCCTGGCCGGAGACACTTCCGACAACATTCCCGGCGTGCCCGGCATTGGCGAAAAGACTGCAGTGAAGCTGATTCAGGAGTTCGGTTCCCTGGACGCGCTCCTGGAGCGGGCCGGCGAAGTGAAGGGCAAAACCGGCGAGCGGTTGCGGGAGTTCGCCGGCCAGGCCCGCCTGTCCCGCCGGCTGGCAACCATCGACTGCCAGGCCCCTGTCCGCTGCAGCTACGATGATCTGGTCATTTCACCGCCCGACACGGCCCGGTTGACGGAGCTGTTCCGGGAGTACGGTTTCACGACCCTCATGAAAGAGTTGGGCAGTGGAACGAGCCTTTCCCCGGAGCAGTATCATGCCGTGCTGACAGAAACCGCTCTGGCTGAGTTGCTCAAGGAACTGACTTCGGCACCGGTCTTCGCCCTCGACCTTGAAACCACCAGCCTCAACCCGCGGGAGGCGGAACTGGTGGGCGTCTCCTGCTCCTGCCGTGACCACGAGGCCTTCTACATTCCCGTGGGTCATGTCTATGCCGGAGCGCCGGAACAATTATCCCGGGAACTGGTTCTCCAGACGCTGCGACCCCTGCTGACCAATCCCCGGAGAACAAAAATCGGCCAGAATCTCAAGTACGACTACCAGGTACTGCGCCGCTACGGCATAACACTGGGCGGGATCTGCTGTGACACCATGCTTGCCTCTTACCTGCTCAACCCGGTCCGCTCCAGTCATGGACTGGATTCACTTGCCGTGGAGTTTCTCGATCACACGATGATTTCCTACCAGGAAGTGGCCGGCAAGGGCAAGGAGCAGATCAATTTTTCCCAGGTGCCCGTTGAGCGTGCGGCTGTCTACTCCTGCGAAGATGCGGATGCCACGTTTCTTCTCCACGGGTTGCTGACGCCCCGGGTTGCGGAGGCGGGCATGGAATCCCTGCTCTTTGACGTGGAAGTGCCCCTGCTGACCGTACTTGCCGAGATGGAATCCCTGGGGGTCAAACTGGACCTGCCCCTGCTCCAGGAGCTCTCTGCCGGTTTTGCCGGGCAGTTGGCCGCTCTGGAGCAACAGATCCACGGGCAGGCCGGCGGTGAATTCAATATCAATTCGCCGAAGCAGCTGGGTGAGGTACTGTTCGAGAAATTGGGGCTGCCCACGGGGAAAAAGACCAAGACCGGCTGGTCCACGGATATTGACGTCCTGACCCGCCTGGCCCAGGACCATGACATTGCCGCCCTGATCCTCCAGTACCGGAGCATCGCCAAGCTGAAGTCCACCTACACCGATGCCCTGCCGCGCCTGGTGGATCCGACCACCGGCCGGGTGCATACCTCCTATAACCAGGCGGTGACCAATACGGGGCGCCTGTCCTCTTCGGAGCCGAACCTGCAGAACATTCCGATCCGCAGCGAGGAGGGACGGAAGATCCGGCGGGCCTTCATTGCCGAACCGGGTTCGCTGGTCCTGGCCGCCGACTACTCCCAGATTGAGCTGCGAGTGCTGGCCCACCTGTCCGGTGACCCGGTATTCTGCGACGCCTTTGTCCGGGATGAGGATATCCATACCCGCACAGCCAGCGAGGTGTTCGACATCATGCCCGGCCTGGTAACACCGGAGATGCGCCGCCAGGCCAAGACCATAAACTTCGGCGTCATCTACGGCCAGGGCGCCTTCAGTCTGGCCCGGGAGCTGGGTGTGTCCACGAAGGTTGCCAAGGAATTTATCGACAGCTATTTTGAGCGTCACAGCGGCGCCCGGGAATTTCTCGATCGCTGCGTCACCGACGCGGAGCGGGACGGCTTCGTCACCACTCTGCTGGGGCGGCGGTTGCCCATTCCGGATATCAAGAGCAAAAACGGAAATATTCGGGCATTCGGCCAGCGCAATGCCGTCAATTATCCCATCCAGGGTTCGGCGGCGGACATCATCAAGATGGCCATGATCAGGGTGACGGAGCGGATTGGCCGGGAAGGCCTGGGGAGCCGGCTGATCATGCAGGTTCACGATGAGCTGGTCTTCGAGGTGCCGGAAGGGGAGCAGTTGTACATGGAGCAGTTGGTCAGCGAGGAAATGTCCCGGGCAGTACCGCTGCGGGTGCCCCTCAAGGTGGACGTAAACGTGGGGCACAACTGGAGCGAGGCCCACTGAGGATTTGTTCTGCTGAGATGCTGGATCTTCAGAACGAAGCACGGGGAACCGGCTGGCCGGTTCCCCGTAACGTTACAGTCTCTCCACGCTGTCGTGGGTTGCGGGCCTCACAGCGAGTTCCCTAACAGGTGGGAACCTTTGTGCCGCTTCAGGCAAATCCCGCACGGGGCAGCACACCGCGGCCTTAAAGATCCCCCTTGCATGACTATTCCGCAGGGGCTTGAAAACCTCACGAGCATTGCAGAGAGACTACGACTAGAGAGTAGCGCAGCGCCGGCGAAATTGCAAGACGGTTTTCCGGCCTGTGGTCAGCTGTCCAGAAAATCCATGAGCCGATTCAGCTCATGCATCAGCTTATCGAAGCCGCCCAGGGTCAACGATTGCGGCCCGTCGGACAGGGCTTTCTCCGGATCGGGATGGACTTCCAGCATCAGGGCGTCGGCTCCGGCGACCAGTGCTGCCCTGGCCATGGGCGGCACCAGGCTCCGCCTGCCCGTGGCATGGGACGGGTCCACCATGACCGGCAGGTGTGACATCTCTTTGATGAGGGGCACTACGGCCAGGTCCAGGGTGTTCCGGGTCGCAGTCTCGAAGGTGCGGATGCCCCGCTCGCAGAAGATGACGTTGGGGTTGCCTTCGGCGAGAATGTATTCGGCGGCTGCGAGGAATTCCTCCACCGTGGCGCTCATGCCCCGCTTCAGGACCACCGGTTTCCTGATGGTGCCCAATTCCCGCAGCAGGTCGAAGTTCTGCATGTTGCGGGCGCCTACCTGGAGCAGGTCAGCGTACTCGGCCACCAGACCGACGGTGTCGGGACTCATTACCTCAGTGACAACGGGGAGCCCCGTTTCCCTGGAGGCCTTGGCCAGCAGTTTCAGCCCCTCTTCCCGCAGACCCTGAAACGTATGGGGGCCGGTGCGCGGCTTGAAGGCGCCGCCCCGCAGCAACTGAGCCCCGGCAGTCTTTACCGCTCGGGCGGTCTTCATGATCTGTTCTTCGCTCTCCACGGCGCAGGGGCCGGCCATTACCACCGGACGCCGACCGGCGCCGATTTCCAGTCCGGCCACCTTGATTATGGTGTTGCGCGGATGAAAGTCCCGGGAGACCAGTTTGTAGGGCTTGGACACATGGATGACCTCCTGGACGCCGGGCAGGGTGCGAACCGTGGAATCGTCCACGTAGCCCTTGTTGCCCAGCACGCCGATGGCGGTTCGTTCGCTGCCGGGGATGGGCGCGGCCCGGTAACCCAACTGCTCGATGGCCTTGATGACCGCAGCGATCTGTTTCTTGCCGGCGTTGTGGTGCATGACGATGAGCACGGGAACCTCCCTGGGCGCACGGTGGGCTGTGCAGGGGCTCTGCGGGTGAATGCGCCGGGGAAAAGGTATCATGAAAACGACGTGCTAACCAGTAATGATTTCTGCTTCTGAACCATTGCCGGGGAGCCCCGTCCCGACGACCAGTGGAAAATTTTTTGGAAATAGCTCTTGATTTTTGCCTGGGGGCTGGTTATATTTGACGGCGTGATTAGCACTCAGATGGTATGAGTGCTAATATTTTTCCAAAACAATTTTAAATCCAAGGCAAGAAAGGAGACTGAAGGCATGAATCTCAGACCACTGCAGGACCGCATCATCGTAAAACGACTTGAAGAGGAGAACAAGACCTCCGGTGGCATCTACATCCCTGACACCGCCAAGGAAAAGCCCCAGAAGGGTGAAATCATTGCTGTGGGCAAGGGCAAGCTCACCGAAGACGGCAAAGTGCTCCCCATCGACGTAAAAGTCGGAGACACGGTTCTCTTTGGCAAGTATGCCGGTACCGAAATCAAGATCGATGGCGTTGACTATCTCATCATGCGGGAAGACGATATTCTCGGCGTGATCGAATAAGGTCCGTTTTTACAGAACAGAATCCAATCATTACAGGAGGATATATCACCAATGGCTGCAAAAATGATCAAGTTTGACCAGGAAGGAAGAAATTCCATTCTCAACGGCGTCAACACCCTTTCCGACGCAGTGAAAGTAACCCTCGGTCCCAAGGGCCGCAACGTGGTAATCGAGAAATCCTTTGGCTCCCCCGTTATCACCAAGGATGGTGTAACCGTTGCCAAGGAAATCGAACTGGAAGACAAGTTCGAGAACATGGGCGCCCAGTTGGTGAAGGAAGTCGCCTCCAAGACCTCCG
>CAYSWG010000086.1:1688-9642 GCA_964434465.1 uncultured Geobacteraceae bacterium | reverse complement strand
CGGATCAACGATGCATTCTCGACGACAGGCGATCATCTGATTGGGGTCGGTAAGAATGGCTGGGGAGCGATAAAGCCGTCGCTGTATAAAGCACGCCGCTGGAGTCAATCGGCGTCCATTATTCTGGACAATGGCAAATCGCGCTCAGTGGTGAATAGCGCCATCGATCCTGGGCGTATTCAAGAGATTCGTGAAGGATCGATGCTCGGGCTGCTCTCTGGCAAAAGTGAGGCTGTGCGAACGATACGAGTGGTCGAGGGAGTCACTCCGGAGCTGCAGCTGTATACCTTGAAAACTGATGGGGATGAAACCTTCGTTTTGCGTGGCGGCTACGTGGTGGACGGTATGCCGCAAATGAATCACTGAGCAGTTGGCAACCCCTATATCGCGAGCCCTGAGGCCTGAATGGCCAACGTGCTCGCGATATAGGGCGCCGTCAGGCTAGTTCTTGTAGCAGGAATAGGAATAGCAGGGAGCGCAACCCGAAATGCCGATTGCGAACTGTAGGTTCGCTGCATAACCTGCAGGGCAACTACATCCGCCTGTCAGCGGATTTCCGGCGCTACAACCGCCGTATGAAGTCCAAAAGTACGAGCCGCCCCATTGCCCTCCGCTACCCTGAGCTTTTTTCCAGTTACCGGATTGACAAGGGAGTCAATGCCCGTCGCGGATAGGCCAGACATACCCATTGGGGCCAGTGCCGACTGCTGCTATGGCGACGTTGCGCGTTACCGGATTCGCAGAATACACGTAGCTGCAACACCCGGTAAAACCGTAGGGAGTACCCGATAAATACTGCACACTTACTACGCCTACAACATAACCTGCGCACGATGACGAAAGCACGCTGGCAACCTCGCCTACTGAAGGCAACCGCCAGCCGGTTCGAGCGCCGATTGTGGTGTTCGCCAGGGACACGGTTGTCGCCGCATACTCGCCGAGACCGAACGCAGAAGCGTTCTTTACCCAAGTGATGTTTGCCTGAAAGTCTGTAACTGTTCCGTCCCCATTGTCGACACAACCAATTTGCTTATTGAGGGTTTTCCACACCCCGGATTGACAACAGCAACTTAGGTGAAATTAAAACAATTCACGGTGATCGCCAACGTCCCGGCCCCGCATCCCTGCGGCGCACACGTCGAAGTGACGGTGTAATTGCGCTTGCCCGCTGTGTTTGGAGCCCCAGGGGTCATATAGACCCATCCATTATTACCATTTTGATAGACGCCTGTAACGACGCAAATATCGTGAAAATCAGTGGTGGCACCCTGTGAAATGCCATTGCTGACAAATGTGAAGCTGCTGATCGCACCTAGCGTTTTACCTTGCTTGCGCCACTCTCCGGATTGACAAGAGCGTCACCCGATGCAGGTGCTTGTCGCGGTTACTGATCCAAACCAATCACCAGGCCCACCCCAGCAATTGTCGTCTTGCGTATTGACATGAACCTCATGCAAACCGCCGCCCTGTCTTGATTCGTATTCATCTTGCTACTTCCTCATAAAAAAAGGGTTAAACCAATTCTCCGCGGAGCGGATCGATCATGACTACGCGCACTTCATCGACGGCTTCGAGGTATTGATCCGGCGGCGGAATGGGCTTGGACTCGCGCATCATGTTTAGGATTCGCCTCAACAGCGCGTCCTGGGCGACGCGGATCGCGGAGTCGCGACACGCACCGAGACCATGAACGTCCTCGAAGTCGAGGAGGCGGATGAGGATCTCGCCAGCGCTGTTCTCGATGGTGGCGGGATAGGGGATCAGGTGATCGATCACGGCCTGCTTGCCCTTGTTCTTATGCCCTTCGAGCTTACGCACCAGGCGTTGGGCCTTGAGGTGGGTATAGCGTTTGAGCATCATCAGAGATTTGTGTCCGCTGATCGCGGCGACCTCCATCATGTCGAGCGATCCCAGCTCAAAGAGGCGGCTGATCGCCTCGTGGCGGAGATCGTGGAAATGCAGATCTTGGATACCGAGCTTCTTCAACATGAACCGCCAGGTCGACTTCAATCCTTCCGCCGTGTACCCGAAAACCTTTCCCTTGGTTTTGACGCCGAGACGGATTAGCGCATCCCTCGCCTTGACGGAAAGCGGCACGTCGCGTTTCGTTCCGTTCTTCGTCTCGGGAAGATGGGCGATGCGTGACTTGAGGTTGAGGTGTTCCCAGCTCAGATTCAGGATCTCGCCCTGTCGCATGGCTGTCTCAAGGGCGATGACGACGATGGAGTAGATATCCGGGTTCATATGCCCGTGGCAGTAGCGCAGGATCAGCCTTTCCTCGCGCGGCGTGAGTCGCCGATCGCGGCCGGGCGGGCACTTTGGTTTTCTGACGTTGGCCACGGGGTTCGCATCGCAAATGCCCCATTCGATCCGCCCGATATCGAAGAAGTTGGAGAGCAATGACATCTCCAGGCGGACGGTCGACGCCGCGAGCTTGCGTTTGGTGCGCGGGTTGATCTCTTCGAGACGCTGGTCGCGGTACGTCGCGATATCGACGCTCGTGACCTGGCGCGTCACCATGTTCCCGAGAAATGACCGGCATATCTGGTCAATGCGGTACTTCTCCTGGGCATAGCCCTTCTTGAGGATCGATATCTGGGTGCGATAGCGCCCGAACGCTTCGCGCACGAGCATGTCAGTCATGGCCTCTTCCTCCCCATCTTCGCTTCCACTCGGGACGCGATCTGTGCCAGGGAGACGCCAAGCGCTTCGCAAAGCGCCATGATGGTGTCAAGGGTCGGAGAGCTTGAACCGAGTTCGAGAAGCGATATGTATGTGCGATCGAGGCCGCACTCGAAAGCGAGCGTTTCCTGCGTATGTCCGAGTTCTTTCCTTATTTCACGCAGCACCTCACCGAAAGAGCGGTTCCACACCCTTAACTCATTTGAAGACATTAAGCGGGACTGTAAGCCGCACATCTAGCGCTGTCTTCCGAGGAAAGTCGGAATTACGCGCAAAAAGGGGGGGGTTCCGGGGTTTAGGTGCGGTTTCCTTTGTCCATTGCGGACACCGTATTATTTTCGTTCGCGAACAGATTGCCCCCTTGAAATCACGTCGACCTCTGGCATGCTGATCTCATGTTCAACAACAAATCAGCTACAGGAGTTGCACGATGATCCCGGACCTTTCCTACCCCATCCCCACCATCGGCCGCATCGCGATCGGCGAGATATTCGAAGACGAGAAGGGGCGCCGCCTGCCGCGGCGTCTCAGCCACTTCCGCATTACCACACAGCACAAGCGCGACGGCGCCTGGGTCGAACATCCGATCGCCAAGGCTGTCGCCGCCAAGCAGGACGTCGAACCGTCGAAACTGACATCGATTCCGGTCAAGGTGATGGTCAATGATCCCGCCCTGATCATTCGTGAGCGTTACGAGGCTTACACCAAGGAAGGCCGCATCCTTTGCGCCGGCATGGGCGGGAAAGGCAAACGAATCGTCGACGGGAAAGTCGAATGCGTGGAATGCCCGGGCGCCGAGGCTTGCCAATTCGGCAAGGACAATCGCTGCGACCTGATGATCCGGGCCAATCTCCAGATCGATGTCGAGAACTCCGGCGACTACACGGAAGACGAGTTGAGCACGTTCATTCTGCGCTCCAGTGGCATCAATACGGCGCGCACGCTCAACCGCAAGCTCAACTATCTCGCCAAACTTTTCGGCAACCGGTTGATCGGCGTGCCATTCATCCTGAAACTGCGGCAGAAGTCCAGCGCCATGTCGAAAGGATCGCAGTTCTATTATGTGGATCTCGTGCCTGCAGTCCCGATCAAGGAAGCCATCAAGATGGCCAAGGCCGAAGCAGAGGACCGTCAAGCTCTCGGATTCGACCAGGCGGCTTTCGAAGCGGAAATTCGCAATGGCCTCGATAACGGCCCCTTCGAGGAAAGCCAGGAAACATTCGATGAAATGGAAGATCTGATCCTGGGTCGCTATGAGGGTGCCGAGATTGATGGGGAAGGCAATAAGCCCGCCTCCAACAGTGCGCCGCAAAGCACTTCCATTGCCACTACCGGCGCCAGCGAGAGCATGGAAGCCCTGAGGGCCTTTCTCGACTCCGCCCGGACTCCGGAATCGGCGGTAGCCTGAAAGGAGCAAAGGTAATGCAAATACTGCAACGCGCGCTGCTCGATGACGGCACGGAAGTCAGCCTGGTGATGGATGAAACCACGCATTGGAAGGGCTTCTCGCTGCAAGGGATTCCAGCAAAGCATGAAACCGCCAAGCCGCAGTCGATATCGGCAGCCGTAACGACATGGAACCGCGTCGTCAAGGTTTCCGACCGGATAACGGTCAAGGAAATTTCTGCCAAAATCATGGGCAAACCAGCTATTCACTAAGGAGGTAGCATGCTTCGCAAAACCACACTCGCTCTCGTCGTCACCGCCTGCACCGCTCTTCTGGCCGGATGCTCCCCTGCGCCGTCATCGGTGGTCGAGGACTTCTACAAGAGCATTTCCAATGGGGAGATCGAAAAGGCGATCTCGATGATCGATCTGAAACAGGCGGAGAGCGTCGGCGTTTCGGAAGGCAAGCTTCGTGGGGGGATTTCCAGCCAGTCCAAGAAGTACAACGCCGAGAATTGCGGAGGCATCAGGGAGGTCATCACCACCAGCGAAGAAGTGCGTGGCGAGGTTGCTGTCCTGAAAGTCGATGTGATCTGCAAAACCGGGAAGAAGACCAGCGCCAAGGAAACCTTGCTCAAGGTCGATGGCAAATGGAAAATCACCATCAACATGTGATTCGCTTCGCCGGCCTCGTGGCGGGGGCGCTGATGTTGTTCGGCGCCGTCGGCACCGTGACGTCGGCCCAGCGGCAACCGCCGCAGTTTCAGTTGCCCGATCAAGCTGCGCATTGGCGCGCGGGCGACGTCATCTTCCGCCGCGGCGTCGGGCCTGAAGCTGCCGTGGTGCGCTCGGTGGATTCAAGCGGCTACACTCATGTCGGCATGCTGGTCGGCGCTCATCCTGACTGGCAGGTCATTCATGCCGAACCAGAAGAGAAAGGCGCGGGCGGCAAGGTCGAAATCATTCCGCTCCGGCAGTTCATGGGTCGCGATCATGCCATCATCTATGGCGTATATCGCGTGGAGGCCAATGACGCGCAGCGCGCAAGCGCGCTGGCTAATGCCGCCGACCGGCTCGGCACGCCATTCGATGCCGGTTATAGCTTTCGCGACGATTCGGCCATCTACTGCACCGAGCTCGTCGTAAAGGCCTACCAGACAGTCAATGTGAAGGTAGCTGACTGGAGCAGAGCCATCCGCCCCTTCCTGGCCGACGAACCGATACTGACCCCTGAGGGGATACTCCATTCCGGCCGGCTTGCCAAGGTTGGCGACTAGGCTGCGCGGCGCGCGGTCTGCACTCCAGAAAGATATTGATCGATCAGCTGCTCAATCACTTCGGCAGGATCGACGTCATCCCTGATGCTGAGGGCCGAGTAGAGCTTCTTCAGTTTGGCGCGGGGAGGGCAGCGCATCAAGGGCCTGTCATCCTGGGTGCCAGTGGGTTCTTCCCTAACGACCGACTGTGGAGCCACTGCAACCACTGAAGGTGACGAAAGATGAGGGGAGGGCTCATTCGTTTGCAACGAAGGTTGCAGCGTGGTCGCAGGGGCTGCGTTGCTCTCGCCTTTTTTCCTGTGATGCCGACGGTGGGGGGCTAGCGCTTCCACGACCGCTTTGCGCGATAACTTGCCCTCGGTCCGAGCTTGAACGATGAGTTCCTGAGCCTTTTCAGGGGCCTTCTTGGCCAACTGGTTGACCAACACCAGCGTGGTGGCATCCCTGGTGACTTTCTGCTCGGACAAGGCCGCGACGTCCGGAGTCAGGTTGGTCAGCTCAAGCAACTGCGACAGGTGCCCATTGCTGATTCCGAGACGCTTGGCGGCCTCCTGTCGATCGGGGTGAATCTTGATGAATCGCGCGATGGCATCGGCGCGTTCCCGAATGGACAGGTCACGACGCAGCATGTTCTCGGCCAACTGGATCTCGAGGCGCTGGAAATCGGTCAGATCGTCGTCGATGCACACCGGCAACTCAATAAGGCCTGCTTTCATAGCCGCGCGATATCGCCGTTCGCCGGAGACGATCTTGTATTTCCCCTTGCCGTCAGGTGACACACGAATCGTCTGGATCACTCCGACTGCAGTCACCGATGCTGCGAGGTCCGCAATGTCCTCGTCGTCCATTCCGGACTTGCGGGGTTGGTCTGGATCCGGGTAAAGGTCACCAATCGGGAGGGTCTTGTGCATATCTGAACTGAAGTTGAGTGGTGGTTATTGATCTGGAAGAGAATCGCGGCGCCAGCCTAAAGCGCGCTCCGGGGCAAGTCGAATTACTGAAAAGGGTTCGCCATGCCGCAGTTCAATGGCGATTTCGCTGGCATCGATCGCGCTGCTGACGACGAAGGTCATCGCCTTGTCGTCGACCAGGCGATCGATGACCTCGCCGTGTGCCTTGCTTTGGCAGGGGAGCCAGTCGCCGGTGACGCAGATCGTCTCCATGTCAGCGATCTTGAAATAGCCTTCGCGGGGCTGCAGCAGCGCAACACCAATCAGCCGATGATCTTCATCAAGGGACTGAATGCTGCCCATGAGCTCATCATCACGCTGTCCAAAGCAACGCATAGAAGGAAGGTGGGTGAAGCTCAACTGAATGCCATAGCGGGATTCGGTAACCGCCTTGATCGGCGCGATCAACATGGCCATTCCATCGAGAGGGATTGCATTTATCAGCGCTTCAACCTGGAAGTCGCTCTGCCTTGGAATATCCCTGCGGTATGGTTCCGGAACAAACAATCGATCAAGCAACGGCTCCCCTTGCACCATAATTGGCACCGCCGCATTCAGTAAGCGGTATCGGACTACCCCCCAACTGCGGTGTCCGGCCATCCCAGGCGCCCACTTGTCCAACTCGGACAGGCGCCAGAGTTCACGCAAAAATGCCGCAAGGCCAAGAGACTGTCGGCCGGCATGAAACACGGTCTTCGAGGGAGGAACCGCACAATCGGCCCCGGATGATGGACTGACCTTAAATGAAAATGCAGTCCGGATTTCCAGCGTGCCATCATCGAGTGCCTTGATCGCATCTGGGGTACTTGATGGGTCGAAAGCTGGGCAGGTAATCGAATGCAGATGGCCCGTATCTGGCCAGCGCGCGACGTGGATCCTTCCGTTGATCAGCCTGCCAACCATGGGTATGCCGGAGTGCTGGCAGCCGCACAACAATAACGTCCCTGCCTTCCGGGCAGTGATCAGCACTGCCTGTCCTTCAGAAGTCAGCAATTCACTGAAGGGGATTCGACGGACGCCGCACAGCAGATACTGCTCAGCCACGGCGCAGTTCCCTGATGTTGTCACGACCACGATCCGAAGGCGGCGACTGGCCGGAAACCGCCGCAACCTTCGGCGAGATCAACCGGGTGGCGATCCCCAAGCTTTTGGCCATGGCAACCAGTCGTGCAGACACTTGCTGCTCGCCGAAGATGATGGCATGGGTCGCACCGGTGAGTGATTCGCGCATGGAAGCGTCGGACGCGCGATGCAGCCGGGAGAAGATATGTCCACGTCGGACGGCAACCGCGCGGCCGATCGCCCACTTCTCAGCGACATCAGCGAACTCGCCGGTTCGACCGATAACGATCTCGTCAGCCCGCTTCCGTCGAAACAGCTTCACCATGTGGGCATCGAACTGAAAACTGCCGATCTTGAATCCGGCCCCGTAGAGGAACACCCGAACAGGCGCCTGCAACCTCTTGGCCAGATATTCCAGTGCCTTTGGGAATGCCCCTTCTCCCTGACGGGGAGCCCAGTATTCATCCACGCCGCCAAACTGGTATCGACCGGCAACAATCAAATCGGCGATGCCAGGGTGCTCTATCGCCTGCAGCTGTCGGTGCTGGATTCCGGGTTCACGCTTTCAGCGCGCCCCGGAATGACGGAATGAAACGT
>CAYSWG010000086.1:0-1678 GCA_964434465.1 uncultured Geobacteraceae bacterium | reverse complement strand
CACATCACCAGCTTCCCTTTCTTTTCCCAGTCATCTCGTTGAAACCCGGCATGACGGCAAGCGAACTTTCTTGCTTCCCGTGCGGTTGGCTGGGCGAGAGTCTCGATCCGGAGGCTCTCGTTTGCCCCCCGGAAGCGTTCGCTCTCAAAAAAATGAGTCACGCTGGATGGAAGCTCGATATCACGATCGAATCCACCTTCAGCGTGAGGTGTCCTATAGGAGCGAAATGGCAAGAGGCTTGATGTGGAATAGACGGCCAAGACGAAAACGAATCGACATTCGACAGCGGTAGGGTAGGGGAAGGTCGCTATCGAATCTAGCGATCAATACCGGGCAAATGCGCTTATTGACTTGACATCCTCCCCGGCCTGAAAGCCGGAGATTCCTACGGCACTACACAAGAGCGAACTCCTGCGTAGTCGCTTCGGTGGGTTCCTGCTTCGCTGGACGGCCCGACTGCGCCATTCCTCCACAGGCCAACACGGCATGCCCTGCCGCTAAAACATTCATCGCGCCGACCAGATCGGCGTTGTTCGTATAACCGCAGCCCATGCAGGCAAACCGCGCTTGCGTTTGGCGATTCTCCGCCGACACATGCCCGCAGCACGGACATGTCCGGCTGGTATTGCGCGGCGGAACCGCCAACACCTCGCCGCCTCGCCAAGCCTGCTTGTATTCCAGTTGCCGACGAAACTCGAACCAGCCTTGGTCTAGTATCGACTTGTTGAGGCCGGACTTGGCCTTGACGTTACGCCCTGGTGCTTCGCTACTGCCTGCCGCTGACTTGGACATATTCCGTACCTGCAAATCCTCGATGCACACTATCGCGTGGTTTTGGCTGATCGTGGTGGAAGTCTTGTGCAGGAAATCGCGGCGGACATTGGCGATGCGGGTATGAATCTTCTGGACTTTGGCTTTCGCCTTCTTCCAGTTGTTGCTGAACTTCGTCTTGCGTGACATGGCCCGTTGATAGCGGGCCAGTCGTTGCTCATGTTTCCGAAAGGTGTTGAGCGGTTCGATGAAACTGCCGTCGCTCAAGGTAGCGAAGCGGGTAATGCCCACGTCTATACCGATGATTGAGGTCGACGGATGCACCGGCTCTGCCATCTCGCGTTCGGTCTGGATCGACACGAACCATTTGCCACCGTTGCTGGACACAGTGATGTTCTTGGCCGTGCCAAGCATGTCCCGGCTGTTGCGGTAGCGAATCCAGCCCAACTTGGGCAGAAACACGCGGCTGTTGCCGGCGTCGATCTTGAATTGCTTTTGATCGGGGTAGCGGAAGCTATCGCCCATGCCTTTTTTCTTGAAGCGCGGGAAGTCGGCGCGTTTGGCGAAGAAGTTCTTGAAGGCCCGTTCCAGGTCTTTTAAGGCATGCTGCAACGGGTGAACGGGCGCATCGGATAACCAACTTGTCTCGTTGCCGTTGCGCCATGTGGTGAGTTGCTTTGCCATTGCCACATAATTGATGAACTTCCCGCCGGCTTCGTGATTGGCTTTTTGCATCGCCAATGCTTTGTTAAACACGAAGCGGCATGACCCGGCGAAGCGACGCATGTTGCGCTGCTGTTCGCCGTTGGGTTGTAGCTCGTATTTGTAGGCTTGTAGGTGTTTCATGGCTGTATTATCAGAAGCGCCGTAAAACCCCGTCCAATCCGGACAGCCGCGCAGCGGCTTG
>CAYSWG010000085.1:0-9814 GCA_964434465.1 uncultured Geobacteraceae bacterium | reverse complement strand
CCCAACGGCGAGACAAAGGAGGCGTACGCGGTGACCACAAACAAAGAGGCTCCCGAGATAGTCCGTTCCGGACCATGCTGTTCTCTTGAAGAATTGGCTTCCGGGGTAGCTCATGAAATAAATAATCCGCTCAACGGCATCATCAACTATGCCCAGATGCTCGTCAACCGGCTGCCGGTCGCGAGCCGGGACCATGAGCTCGCCGACAGAATCATCCGTGAAGGAGAACGGATCGGCGGTATCATTCAGAGTCTGTTTATCCTGTCCGGCTCTGTTCACTGCGACAGGGAAACTCTGTCTGCCAGGGAATTGCTCAGGGACTGCCTGAACCTGACCCGTGCCCAGTTGCTGGCAGACCACATCAGGCTGGTTGTTGCATCAGACGAATTTCTTCCTGATGTATACGGCAACAGACGACAGTTGATGCAGGTATTCCTGAACCTGATCAGCAATGCCCGCCAGGCACTTAATGATAAGTTTCCGCTTGCCAACGAGAATAAATTACTTCGAATCATCGCAAACACCGATTGCAGCGGAGATGCACCGTTTGTCCGGGTGGCGTTCCGCGATCAGGGCTCAGGCATCCCCCCTGACCTGCTGGAGCGCATCCTGATGCCCTTTGTAACCACGCGCACCGGCGGGCAAGGAGCCGGGCTTGGCCTCAGCGCAAGCCTGACCATTCTTCAGCAGCACAATGGCACCCTTCGCGTGGAAAGCACTGAGGGCTCCTCTACCACGGTTACCGTTGAGCTGCCCCTGGAAAGCAGGAAACAGGGTCACACCGGCTGATTTTCCAGGAAATCTGCGCATGGCACAGAACTGTGTCATGACAATGGTGTGCCACCCTGCACAGGTACGTAAAAACATCTGCAAAAACCCGGCGTAACAAGAAGTGTCAATCGACAACTCCACGCACTACCCCTCGCCTTACCTATACTTTTTTAATAATACCCATTTATTTATCATTACTACATATTGGCACGCTACTTGATAGGAAGTTTTCAGCAGATAGGGAATCTGGGAATAATCCCGGTTAGAACGATACCGTTTCTCCCGCACGCCATCTCCGGGTCAGAGGAGGAGTCTGCTCACATGACACAGAAAAAGAATTCTAAAATCCTCTGCCCGTACACCGAAAGACCAATGCCGGAGTGCTACTGCGTAGACATGAACAGCAGCAAGGTACAGTTTGTACTTGAGTATTGCCATGGCCCGTTTCACGCGTGCCGGCTCTACCAGGCCATGGTCGCCGGGCAGACCAAGGTGCCGCGACGCACAACAGGAATCGGCGAACAGGGGAACCAATGAAAGACCAACACAGGGAAACATTCCGGGAAGAAGCACTGGAACTGCTCGGCGAACTGGAATCATCGCTCCTTGAGCTGGAAGACGCTCCGACAGACCATGAACTCATCAGTCGGGTGTTTCGGGCCATGCATACCATCAAGGGTTCTGGCGCGATGTTCGGCTTCACGACTATTGCCGCCTTTACCCATGAAGTGGAAACAGTATTTGACCAGGTACGCAGCGGCAGCATTCCGGTCAACCGGGAACTAATCGATTTGACTCTCAACTCGCGGGATCAGATTCTCCGTCTTCTGAACGGGGACGAAAGTGGCGCGGCAGAGCGACAGACCATAATCGATGCCTGCCGGATGTTCGCGAACAAACCCGATACCGCTTCCAGTACCACTGGTATCACTCTGAAGCCGGCGCCAACGGCAGAAAGCCGGACCGGCGACAGCGCCATTTATCGCATCCTCTTCAGGCCCTGTCGGGAACTGCTGCAGACCGGCACCAACCCGGCAAATTTACTGGAAGAATTACAGCAACTGGGTCCATGCACCACCGTTGCCCACATGGACGCCATCCCTGCCTTTGCCGACCTTGATCCGGAAGAGTGCCACGTCTATTGGGACATCATCCTCACGACCAACCGGGGAATCAATGCCATAAAAGACGTTTTCATGTTCGTGGAAGATTCCTGCGAAATTGTCGTCAGCGTCATCAATGAGCATGGTGGCACTGGTGAAGAAGCCTCGTACAAGAAGCTGGGTGAGATACTCGTGGAGCGGGGCGATCTCTCCGCCGAGGAAATGCGCGATATCCTGGCCAGCCAGAAGCGGTTCGGCGAACTGCTCGTGGACAAGGGTCTGGTAAATCACTCCCAGATCGAGTCGGCGCTGGCTGAACAGCAGCACGTGCGGGACGCCCTGCAGAAACGCCAGCAGACCGAAGCGTCCGGCAGTGTGCGGGTTCCGGCCGAAAAACTTGACAAACTGGTTGACCTGGTCGGCGAAATGGTCACCGTCCAGGCACACCTGAGCCAGGTATCCTCAACCATGCTGCATCAGAAACTGGCCACCATTGCCGAGGAAGTTGAGCGGTTGACCGCCGAACTGCGTGACACCGCACTGACCATCCGCATGCTGCCCATCGGCACCACCTTCAGCAAGTTCAAGCGCCTGGTGCGTGACCTTTCCGCTGAACTGGGCAAGGAAATAGAACTGGTAACGGAAGGCGGAGAAACGGAACTGGACAAGACCGTAATCGAACGGTTGAACGACCCGCTGGTGCACCTGCTGCGCAACAGCATCGACCACGGCATTGAAGGCCCGGTCAGGCGCCGGGAGCAGGGCAAACCGGCCCAAGGCACCGTGCGACTGAGGGCGGTACACTCCGGTGACAGTGTTCTGGTGACCATCGAAGATGACGGCGCCGGCTTGAACCGTGAAGCAATCCTCGCCAAAGCGATCGAACGGGGTCTGCTGCCCGCCAGCGCGACACCTTCTGACAAAGAGCTGTTCGCCATGATCTTTGCCGCCGGCTTTTCCACAGCCAAAACCGTTACCGGGGTCTCCGGACGCGGGGTCGGCATGGATGTGGTCAAGCAGGCGATTGACTCGCTGCGCGGCGCCATCGACATCAGCAGCAGAACCGGCCACGGCACCACCATCACCATCAAACTTCCCCTGACCCTGGCCATCATCGAAAGCCTTCTGGTAAAAATCGCCGGCGATGTCTTTGTCCTCCCCCTGTCCCTGGTGGAAGAGTGCATGGAACTGGTCAGGTCGGCAACGGACAAGGAAGCCGGCCGCCACCTGGTCAATGTGCGCGGGTCAATAATCCCCTACATACCCCTCCGGGAGCAGTTTTCCCTGCCCGGCCAGACACCGGACATCGAGCAGGTTGTCATTACCAGCGTCGATGGCAGCCGCATCGGTTTTGTCGTTGATACGGTCATCGGCGAGCACCAGACGGTAATCAAAAGCCTCGGCCAGGCCTACAAGAACTACCAGGGCATTTCCGGCGCCACCATTCTCGGCGACGGCAGCGTCGCCCTGATTCTCGACATACCCCATCTCGTCCGTACGGCAGGCGCGGTGGAACGCGCGGAGCGCTAGCAGCGGGGTACGACTACTCATACCGCGAGGGAGCACCATGGCATTTACCTTTTTCATGCGCGATCAACCAACACTGGAATACGCTGCAGACCACATGATCCCCTACGCCAGCGGCCGGAGCAGAATCAAGATCTGGGACGCCGGCTGCGCCCTCGGCCAGGAAACCTATACAGATTGCCATGATCTTTGCTGAGAAAATGAATCCGTTCGGCTTCAAGAACCTGCGCATCGACGCCACCGACTACGACAGTGCCAACAACTTCGGTGACGTGGTGACAAACGCAGTGTACCCCCACGATGAGTTGCAGCGGACGCCGGCCGAACTGCTTGGTAAATATTTCGAACCGACCGACAGACCGGGACACCTGCGGGTGGTGGAATCTCTGCGTAACCGGGTTCAGTTCCACTATCACGACCTGTTGTCCCTGAAGCCGGTCGGCCAGGACTACTGCCTGATTGTCTGCAAGAATGTCATGCTCCACTTCCAGTACCCGGAGCGGGTCGAAGTCTTCAAGATGTTCCACCAGGCCTTGGCGCCGGGTGGCTATCTGGCCAATGAAAACACCCAGAAACTGCCGCAGGAGGTAGTCCATCTCTTCACCCAGGTTGTGCCCGATGCGCAGCTCTACAAGAAAGTTGGCTGAGACATGAAGATCATACCCCTGAAACAGTCAGTCGGCACCTACAGTTGCAGGTCGTATCTGATTCTCGGAGACTGGAACCGGGTTGAAGATCTGAATACGGTCATAGATCCCGGCACCGACGAGATCCTTGCGGAGATAGAGCAGCTCTCCACCGGCTTCGGCAAAATCGCCGTAGAACAGATTATCCTCACCCATACTCACTTCGATCATGTGGGCGGCGCAGCGGCCCTGAAGCGTCGCTACGGCGCCCGGGTACTGGCGTTCAGTGGGGCGCCCGGAGTCGACGAGTTGATCAATGACGGCCAGTTCGTCAAGGCCGGCGATGCGTTTCTGGAGGTGATTCATATTCCGAACCACTCATCTGACTCCATCTGCCTCTTTGCCCCCGGGGCACAGGCATTGTTTTCCGGCGACACCCAGCTCCGCATCAGAACGCCGGAGGAACCCTACAGCGAGGAGTATCTGAAGGGTTTGGACAAACTAGCCGGACGAAACATCCAGACCGTGTACTCCGGTCACGATGAACCACACTTCGGCAGCCTGCAGCCAGCGTTGCAGGAGACGATCAGCACCATACGAAACAGCAGGATTGCACCAGGCGTAACCAACAGGTGATCTTGATTCAACAACGAGGAGGCAGACAATGCTAAACAACATGAAGATTGGAAGAAGATTAGGGCTCGGATTCGGCATCATCCTCACTCTGCTGCTGCTTGTGGGAGGCTTTGCCATTGTTCAGGTCAAGTCCCTTGACGCGGGAATTGACACCCTGGTCACCGACCGTTTCCCCAAGACCGTCATGGCAAACACGATTATTACCGAGATCAACGTCATTGCCCGGGCGCTGCGCAACATCCTCATCGACACCAGCCCGGCAAACCAGGACGCGGAACTGAAACGTATCGCCGAGTCGCGGAAAAAAGTCGGTGAACTCTTTGAGAAGCTGAAGGAGATGATACAAAGCACGGAAGGCAAGGCAATTCTTGCCAAGATCGACGCAGTCCGTCCCGCCTACATCACCCAGACAACCGACTATATGAACCTGGTTAAGGCCGGCAAGGTGGATCAGGCCAGACAACTGCTCCTTACGGACATCCGGGCCAGCCAGCGCACCTACCTGGAAGCCGTCAGTGAACTGATTGCCTACCAGACGGAATTGGCCAATGCCGTCGGCAGAACCGCTGCCGCGCAAGCCACCAAGGCGCTGGTCATCATCAGTGTCCTGCTGGCGATAGCCCTTCTTGTCGGCATCGCCCTGGGCCTGCTGATCACCCGCTCCATTACCAGGCCCATAAATGCCTGTGTCGACGCGGCAAACAAAATCGCCACCGGCAACATGGCGGTGCAGCTTGACGCCACCAGCAAGGACGAAACCGGCATTCTGCAGGTTGCCATGCAAAAGATGGTTGAGGCCATCAATGCCCTGATCAAGGATGCGGCCCTGCTTTCCGAAGCGGCCATTGCCGGCAAGCTCGCCACCCGCGCCGATGCATCCAAACATCGGGGTGACTTCCAGAAGATTGTTGCCGGTGTTAATGATACCCTTGACGCGGTCATCGGCCCGCTCAACGTCGCCGCCGAATACATCGACCGGATCAGCAAAGGTGACATCCCGCCGAAAATCACCGACAGCTACTCCGGTGACTTCAATGAAATCAAAAACAACCTCAATACCTGCATCGATGCCATCGACGGACTGATTCGCGAGATGAACAGCATGTCGACCCAGCATGATCTCGGTGGAATCGATGCGATAATCGACGGCAACCGGTTCCAGGGTGCATACCGTGAGATGGCTAATGGCGTCAATGACATGGTCAACGGCCACATCACCGTCAAGAAGAAGGCAATGGCCTGCGTGGCCGAGTTTGGCAAGGGCAATTTCGACGCCGAACTTGAGAAGTTCCCGGGCAAAAAGGCATTCATCAACAACACCATAGAAGAGTTACGGACCAACCTGAAAAAATTTGAAGAACAGCTGAGCCTGTTGATTCAGGCGGCAGCAGCCGGTGAACTGGACCGGCGCGCCGATGCCACCCACTTTGTCGGTGGCTGGAACAAGCTGGTGACCGGGGTCAATGACACCGTCACCAACATCGTCAACCCGCTCATGGTTACCGCAAACTATGTGGACCGTATTTCCAAGGGTGATATGCCGCCGCTGATCACTGCCGAATACAAGGGTCAGTACAACCTCATCAAAAACAATCTGAACACCCTCGTCGATGCAACCAACAAGATTACCGAAGCGGCAAAAGAAATCTCCCAGGGCAATCTGGTCGTCGATCTGAAAAAACGCTCCGAAGCCGACGAACTGATGCAGGCCCTGGGCACCATGGTCGCCCGCCTGACCGATGTGGTCAGCGACGTAAAGTCCGCTGCCGGTAACGTGGCGGCAGGCAGCAGGGAAATGAGCTCCGGTGCGGATCGCATGTCCCAAGGCGCCACCGAGCAGGCCGCGTCGGCGGAGGAAGCATCCTCGTCCATGGAGCAGATGTCGTCCAACATCAAACAGAGCGCCGACAATGCCCAGCAGACGGAACGAATCGCCATCAAGTCGGCGGAAGACGCCGAAGTGGGCGGCAAAGCCGTATCGGAAACCGTGGTCGCCATGAAGGAAATAGCCGGAAAGATATCCATCATCGAAGAGATCGCCCGCCAGACCAACATGCTGGCCTTGAACGCGGCAATCGAAGCGGCCCGGGCCGGTGAGCACGGCAAGGGTTTTGCCGTGGTCGCCTCGGAAGTGCGCAAACTCGCCGAGCGGAGCCAGGTGGCGGCTGGCGAAATCAGCCAGCTCTCGGCTTCCAGTGTCGAGGTTGCTGAAAAAGCGGGTGAAATGCTGGCCGGCATCCTGCCCAACATCAAGAAAACAGCGGAACTGGTCCAGGAAATCACCGCAGCCAGCAAGGAACAGGACACCGGTGCCGACCAGATCAATAAAGCAATCCAGCAACTGGACCAGGTCATTCAGCAGAATGCCGCTGCTGCCGAAGAAATGGCGGCAACCGCCGAGGAGCTTTCTTCACAGTCGGATCAGCTGCAAAGCACCATCGATTTCTTCAGAATTGAGGAGCGAGGGGTACGCGGCAGGACCGCCACAACCGGTCAGCCGGTCAAAACCGCCACGACCACGGGGCAGGCAGGAAAACCCGCGGACAAGGACTTTGCGAAAAAGGCGGCAAACGGCTACGCCAAGCCAGCCAATGAAGCCCGCGCTGCAGTAAACCAGAGCGGCTTCTCCCTGGAACTGGGCGACCACGAAGACGGCATGGACGCGGAGTTTGAAAAATACTGATGCACAGAACGACCGGGCTGAAGAACGCCCCGTTCTTCAGCCCGCAACCATGAGGAGGCTGCCCATGAGTAGCGAAGCAACCCAGTACCTTACCTTCAAGCTGCAGGAGGAGGTCTACGCCGTGAATGTGGCCAACATCCGGGAGATTCTCGATTTCACCGCAGTGACCAAAGTCCCGAGAACGCCTGACTTCATGCGCGGCGTCATCAACCTGCGCGGCAGCGTGGTGCCGGTAATCGACATGAAACTTAAATTCGGCATGCCGGAAACGGAGAAGACCGTCAACACCTGCATCATCGTCATGGAGATTTCCCTGGATGAAGAAACCGTTGTCATCGGCTCCCTTGCCGACGCTGTTCAGGAAGTGCTCGAACTGGAAGCGGAGCAGATCGAGCCGGCGCCGAAAATCGGCACCCGCCTGAATACCGATTTCATCCATGGCATGGGCAAGCACAACGAACAGTTCATCATGATTCTCAACATTGACCGGATTTTCAGTAGTGAGGAAATACAGGCACTCAACGATGACGCCGGTACAGGCCAGACAGCTCTGAGCAGGGCATCCTGACCGCAGCAGGATCATAGCCAGGAACGAGGCGGAACAATCGCATGGCCATCTCCGAATCTGAATTCAAACGGTTCAGTCAGTTCATCCATGACCACACGGGCATTAAAATGCCGGCGGACAAAAAAACCATGCTCGAGGTGCGCCTGCAGAAACGACTGCGCGCCTTGGGCATGGCATCATTCCGGCAATATGCCGACTTCGTTTTCAGCGACGCCGGCATGCAGCAGGAACTGGTGCAGATGGTCGATGTGATTACCACCAACAAGACCGATTTTTTCCGGGAACCGGCCCACTTCGAGTATCTTACCCAGTCACTGCTGCCGGACCTGAACACGACCGGCGGCTATGGCG
This sequence comes from uncultured Geobacteraceae bacterium, assembly GCA_964434465.1. Classification (GTDB taxonomy): domain Bacteria; phylum Desulfobacterota; class Desulfuromonadia; order Geobacterales; family Geobacteraceae; genus RPRC01. The sequence continues at coordinate 1,549 of CAYSWG010000085.1, read as the reverse complement.
ACACGCGCCAGGTGAAGGTCTGGAGCGCCGGTTGTTCCAGCGGTGAGGAGCCCTATACCCTCGCAATGGTTCTCCACGACTACGGAGAAAGAAATGCCGGTTTCAGCTTCAGGATACTGGCAACGGATATCTGTACAAAGGTGCTGGATCTGGCGCGAAAAGCCATATACGAAGGCAGCCAGATCTCACCGATTCCCCTGCCACTGCGTCGTAAATACCTGCTGCGCAACAGGGACCGGACCAAGGACCTGTACCGCATAGTCCCCCTGCTCCGACGGTTCGTGACCTTTGGCCGCCTGAACTTCATGGATGACGATTTCGGTGTCGCCGAGCAGGTGGACATCATCTTCTGCCGCAACGTCATCATATATTTTGACCGGACAAGCCAGGAACAGCTCTTCCGGAAATTCTGCCGCTACCTGCGTCCGGGTGGTTACATCTTCATCGGCCACTCGGAAACCCTGGCCGGGATGAATGTCCCCCTGGTGCAGGTGGCCTCGACCATTTACCGGAAAGTGTCCTGAAGACGAATCTGTTTCTTATGGCAGACCCTGCCTGGCGGTTAGCCATGGACGACCAAAAAACTGTATAGTTGAAACCACCAGCCTGGTCAAGTATCCTGTCGCAGGGGGATGGAGTCCCGGCATGCTGGCCCGCCCAGCCCTGCCTGCTTCCCCCAGGAAGCGGGTTCTTTCCGGGCGGAAACTACTCCTGCAGACTGCCACCAATAAACAGGTGGCACCAGCAACACATTCCTTATACACCACTGCAACTCTGCGTGCACATCACTGCCGGTTATCGTCCAGTACCTGACGTACCTGTTTCAGCAGCACCGTCGGGGTTACCGGTTTCTGCAGGAACGGAACCTGCAGATCGTACAAGCCGCTTCGGGCAATGCTCTCCGGCGTATAGCCACTGGTGAAGATGGCTCGCAGAGACGGCTCGATTTCCCTGAGCTCACCATAGACAAGTACCCCGTTTTTTTTCGGCATGATGACATCAAGGATAATCATCCGGATGCTCGCACGGTGCCCATGGAACTTTTCCAGGGCGTCATCCCCGTCGCAGGCCTCGACGACCTTGTAGCCCGCATTTTCAAGAATCAGCATGACCATCCGTCTGACCAACGGGTCATCTTCACAGACCAGGATCGTCTCGGCGCCGCCCGGAGCCGTCTCAAGCGGCCCGTTAACCCGCGCTTCGCCACACCGCTCCAGCATGGGAAGATAGACGGTAAAAACTGTTCCCCGCCCCACCGTACTCTGCAGAACAATCTGCCCGCCATGCTGCTGGACGATGCCATAGACTATGGCCAGACCAAGCCCGGTGCCTTTTCCCGGTTCCTTGGAAGTGAAGTATGGCTCGAAAATTCGCTCCAGCACATCCTCTGGAATGCCGCTACCGGTATCAGTGACAGAGATAGTCACATAGGCGCCCGGATCACCCCATCCGTATATCCCCATGAATTCCCGATCGAGTACGAGCCGTTCCGTAACGATACGCAACTGACCACCATCAGGCATGGCATCACGGGCGTTGGTCGCCAGGT
>CAYSWG010000084.1:5162-9998 GCA_964434465.1 uncultured Geobacteraceae bacterium | reverse complement strand
AGCACCATCATCGGCAAGGAGAAACTGGGTGATGGAACGACCAGTGTCGTGACCATAGGCACCAGGAACCTGGAAACGGTGCTCAGCATCCGCGATGGGGAAACGAGCGTTATCGGCGGGTTGATATCCCGCTCGGATACCACGAGCAAGACGAAGATTTTCATCCTGGGGGACCTGCCCATTCTCGGACCGATTCTTTCGGGCAATAATTCCGACAAGGGCAAGACCGAATTGCTGCTGGCCATCACGCCCCGACTGGTGCGCGGTGTTACGGTGCCGCCCCGGGAGCTGGCATCCTTTGCTTCGGGCAGGGAGGAAACCCCGTCCCTTGGTACCGCCCTTGAAACGCTCACCCGGGAGCTGGCTCCGGAGAGCGATTCCCCGGCGGCAGACCCGAACCGGGCGCCTGCCGCCGGTACCACGGTTCCCGCGCCGGCAGTGACCGGTGCGTCGGGGGCTCCCGTGACAGCACCGCCGGTTCCGTCCCGGACCGCCCCTCCGGAAGAGGCGCCGGACGGGGATGCTGCTCCATGACCAGGGCGTTTTCAGGGAAGCGAGGGGTCACCCTGATTGAGCTGATTGTCACGGTGACCATCGTGGCCATCCTGGCGGCCGGTATTCTGCCCCTGTCGCGCATGACGGCGAAGCGTTCCCGGGAAATAGAGCTGCGGCGGAATCTGCGGATCATGCGTACGGCTATCGATGAGTACAGGAAAAGCTACGACAAGGCGCTGGCGGAGCAGAAGCTGGTCGCGGTAACCGATCGGTCCGGGTACCCGCAGTCGCTGCGGCTGCTGGTAGAGGGCGATGATTTTGGCGGCCTCCACCCGGTGAAAAAAAAATTTCTCCGCAGGATTCCCGTTGATCCCATGAATCCGCCCCGCTCCGGGGAAGAGCCGCCCTGGGGCCTGCGTTCCTACGCCGATCGGCCGGATGCTGCGGTATGGGGTGGCGAAGATGTCTATGATGTGTATTCACTGAGCGAGGGGACGGCAATGGACGGCACGAAGTACCGGGAATGGTGACCGCCGGCATGAAGCAACGACTATGTCGTACCAGGTGCGGCTTTACCCTGATCGAACTGATGATCGTCCTGACCGTGATCGGTATTCTCGCGGCCATTGCCGTACCCAATTACCAGCGGGGGGTGATCCGGGCCCGCGAGGCGGTGTTGAGCGAAACCCTGCACACCGTCCGCAAGGCCATCGATGAATTCTATGCCGACCGGGGCACCTATCCCGGAACCCTGGCGGACCTGGTCGGCAGCGGCTATCTGCGGGCATTGCCCGTTGATCCCTTCACGGGCAGGAGTGATTCGTGGGTGGTTGTTGCGCCGCCTCCCGTTGCTGCGCCGTCCGCTCCGGGAGAGTCGGCGGAGATGGTCAACGAGGCAGGCGCCGTGTACGATGTGCACAGCGGCTCGAACCTGGTCGGCGGCAACGGTGTGCCCTACAACGAATGGTGAAGGCGGTCCGTTATTCCACGAAGGTGACCCGGTTGATTTCCCGGAGAGTTGTCTCGCCGGCCAGGAGCTTTTCAACTGCCGCATCCCGCAGGAACTGGACGCCCGCCTCCCTGGCCGCCTGCTTGAGCCGGGTCGAAGGCGCCTTGCTGATGATCAGGTCACGGAGTTCGTCGGTCATGTCGAGCAGTTCCACGATGGCGGATCGGCCCCGGTAGCCGGTGTGGTTGCATTCGCTGCAGCCGACAGCTTCGAAGAGTTGCGTCGATTCCGGCAGCTGCGGATCTATTCCGGACTCAACCAGCGCCGCGCTGCTGCAGGTGAAGGGCCTGCGGCAATGGCTGCAGAGACGCCGCACCAATCGTTGGGCCATGACGCAGTTCAGGCAGGAGACAAAGTTGTAGGGATCGATACCCATGTGAATGAAGCGGCCGATGACGTCGAACACGTTGTTGGCGTGCACCGTGGTAAAAACCAGGTGGCCGGTGAGTGCGGACTGGACGGCAATCTGGGCCGTCTCCGCATCACGGATCTCGCCGATCATGATCTTGTCCGGATCATGGCGGAGAATGGAACGCAGGCCCCGGGCAAAGGTCAACCCCTTCTTTTCGTTCACCGGGATCTGCAGGATGCCCTGGAGCATGTATTCCACCGGGTCTTCGATGGTGATTATTTTCTCCTCTCCCGTGTGGATTTCCGTCAGGGCGGCATAGAGGGTGGTCGACTTGCCCGAACCCGTCGGCCCGGTCACCAGGATCATGCCGTAGGGCTCACGGATTTTCTTGCGAAACCGGACACGTTCCCGCTCGTTCATGCCCAGGCTTTCCAGGGTCAGGCCCTGCATGCTGCTGGCGATGCTTTCCTTGTCCAGGATTCTGATGACGGCGTCCTCACCCAGGGAACTGGGCATGATGGACAGGCGAAAGTCGATTGCCTTGCTGCCCATGCGGATTTTGAAGCGCCCGTCCTGGGGGATGCGTCGCTCGGAAATATCCAGTTCGCTCATTACCTTGAGCCGGGAAATGATCGGCGCCTGGAAATGGCTGTCCAGGGGGCCGCTGGCCCGGTAGAGGACACCGTCGATACGGTACTTGATCATGAGCCCGTCAAGGCCGGTTTCAATATGGATATCGCTTGCCCGGCGGTTCAGGGCGTCCAGCAGGGTGGTGTTGAGCAGTTTGATGATCGGGCTGGTGTTTTCGGAGCTGTTCTCGATGGAGAGTATTTCTTCGCCCCGCTCGTTTTCCCGTACCACCTGCAGCATGAAATCTTCCGAAACCTGCTGCAGGGCCCGGCTGGCGCCGCTGTCAGCCATGCGTGCCCTGGCGAGGGCTGTTTCGGAGGCGACGCGCACAACGAGACGCCGGTTTATTAGAAGCTCCAGTTCATCAAGGTGCAGCACATCCGTCGGATCGGCTGTGGCGATCGCAAGGTGCGAATCCGTCAGTTCCAGGGGGACGCAGCGGAATCGCTGCACCAGGTCGGCGGGCAGATCGTTGAGCACCTGTTCGTCAAGCAGGACGAGGTCCGGTTCCAGGTAGGCAAGACCGAACTGTTCGGCGAGGGCCTGTGCCAGCTGTTCGTCCGTGATGAAATCCGCCTCCATGCAGATGGCGCCGAAACGACGGGCGCCGTCCTGCAGGCGGTCGATGATATAGGGCAGGTGTTCCATGGCCAGATCACCACGTTCGATGAGAATCGTGCCGATGTTTTTGATGGGCATTTCGGGATATCCTTCCTGTGCGGGTCGTTCTCGGAAATCGTGTTCAACCGGAAGGCGCCGCCGATTCACCGGGGAATTCGGCTGGCGCCGGCATATGGCGTCATAGTACTGCAAGTGCGCCGCGAAACGAGGTTACGATTGTGCAACACTGTCCGGTGCCGGTGGCATATGTGCCGTAATAACAGGGGCGTCGCCTATCTGGCCGCCCTCGTGGCAATCATCCTGCTGGGCATTGCCCTGGGCGCTGCCAGCCAGTCGTGGCGGACGGTACTGCAGCGGGAGCGGGAGGAAGAGCTGCTCTTTCGCGGTCTCCAGATCAGGAATGCCATCGCCGGCTGGTATGGGGCTCGGCCGGGGGGGCATGTGGCGACGCCGCTCCGGGATCTGAAAGATCTGCTGCGTGACCCGCGCACCGCCGAAACGGTGCGCCATCTGCGTACACTGTATGTGGACCCCATGACCGGCGGGGACTGGCTGCTCATCGAGGATCCGGTACTCGGCATTCGTGGCGTGGCCAGCCGCAGCGACGGCAGGGCATTGAAGATTTCGGGCTTCCCCGAAGGGCTGGAGGATTTCGAAGGGAAGACGCGCTATAGCGAATGGCAGTTTCTCCATACTTCGCCGGTACAGGGACAGGCAACCTCCGGCACGGGAGCAGCAACGGCGCCGTAAATCGCGGCAGGGATCGGGGGAGCATGAACATGAAACAGGTGACGGCGGGATTTTCCAGAGCACTCTTCGTGCTGGTACTGTGTCTGTCCGGAGGGTCATGGGCGCACGGGGAGGAGGTAGCTCCGCGCAGCAGAGCCGCCGTACTCAGCATTGCGCCCACGGCGGCAGAACCCGGCGTGAATGGGGTGCTCATCGGTTCTGGTTTCAAAGAGGGGATGCGCGTCTGGCTTGGCCCCCGGGAAACCAGCACCACCGTGGTTCATTCCGGAGAGCTGGTATTTCAGGTGCCGGACCTGGCGCCGGGAACCTATGGGCTGTTTCTCAAGCGGGGCGTCGAGGTGGTCAGCCGGGTGTACAGTTTCTCGGTCGTGGCGAAAACGCCTGTTCTTGAAGCGCTCACCCCGGACAGGATCCATGGGTGCGCAGGTGGCGGCAGTCCGGAAGTTTCGTTATCGGGGAGCAATTTCCTTGTCCAGACCCAGGTGCTGCTGGACGGCGCCGTGATCGCCAGCCGCTTTCACTCTCCGGGGTTGTTGACGGTAGCACTGCCACCGCTGGGCGGGGGGCTGCACAGTATCCAGCTGAAAAATCCCGGTAATGCCCTGTCTTCGCCCCTGGCCCTGTTTGTCGATACCCGTCCCCACGTGGCCGGCATCGGCCAGGGCGAGCAGTTTGTCAATTACTACCATCTCGTCATTGACGGCAGCAATTTTTTCCGCACTTCCCAGGTCGTTGTCGACGGCAGGCTGCTCAGCGCTGCCGCGGCGAATCCCCATGACCGGGAGAAACTGCTCTATGAAAGCTGCACCCGACTGATCTACCAGCGCTATCCCTACGACAGTACACCGAAAACCTTCAGCGTACAGGTGATCAATCCCAACGGCGAACAGAGTGAGGTTGTGCAGGTGCATGCGCCGTGACGGGCGTAGTGCCCGTCTGAAGCGGTCAGGTCAGGCCTGCCGCGCCAGGTTCCACAGTG
>CAYSWG010000084.1:0-5152 GCA_964434465.1 uncultured Geobacteraceae bacterium | reverse complement strand
AGCACTTCCTGCGCCGCTACCGGCTTGCTGAAGTGGTAGCCCTGCATTTCGTAACAGTGGCGCGACTCCAGGTAGGCAACCTGCTCCGCCTGCTCAACCCCCTCGGCGATGACTTCCATGCGCAGACTGCGGGCCATGGCGATGATGGCATCGGCAATGGAGGCGTCATCGGCATTGGTCGTGATATCCCTGATGAACAGCTGGTCTATCTAATTCGTCGCCGCCGAGCCGGGCTACCGTGTCCGTTGCCCGGGTGCGGCTCTGCAGCCGTTCGGCAACGGCTTTGAGCAGTTTGTCACCGGCGGCGTGTCCGAGGGTGTCGTTGATCCACTTGAACCGGTCGATGTCCAGGAAGAGGATGCCCAGCAGCCATCCTTCGCGCAGGGACTGGGCCAGGGCCTGGTGCAGGCGGTCCATGAGCAGTGCCCGGTTGGGCAGACCGGTCAGGGAGTCGAAATAGGCGAGTTTCTGGATCTCCTGCTCCGCCAGCTTGCGTTCGGTCACATCCACGGCGGCGAAACTGAAACGGGGCCGTGCCATCCCGGAGTCGAAAACCGGGCTGATGCTGGCCTGGTACCAGTAGTGCTGCCCCAGGTGGGGGAATTCATACTCGAAGGAAATAGTCTCCCGGCACTCCTGGCAGTAGCGGAGAACTTCCAGCCAGTAGCCGATGAAATCCCGGGAGATCCCCAGGTCGCTGCCCCGTTTTCCGGACAGCTCGTCGATGCTCATGCCGAAAAAGTCGGCGAGCCGTTTGTTGGGCATCCGGTAGATGAAGTCATCGGCGTCCAGTTCGATAACACTCATGAGCACGGCATTGGCGTTGAAAAAACCGCGCAGGGTGGCTTCGCTTTCGCGCAGGGCTTCCTCTGCCTGTTTCCGGTCGGTGATGTCGCGGCTGATGCCCCGGTAGCCCTGGAATACTCCTTCCTTGTCGAAAATGGGGGCGCCCCCGGTCTCCAGGGCAACGGTCCGGCCGTCCTTGTGCAGGGTGAGGGCTTCCAGGAAGGCAAAGGGTTGGCGGAACTGGGCAAAATTGTCGAAGATCGCCGCCATGCCCTGGGCCTCGTCGGCGGGCATGAAATCGAACGGGGTCCGGCCGATGATTTCCGCCGGTTCGTAGCCGAGGATACCGGTTACTTTCGGGCTGCTGAAGGTGAAGGTGAAGCGGGCGTCGGTTTCCCAGACCCAGTCGCTTATCGTTTCCACGAAATCATGGAAGCGTTCCTGGCTGGAGAGCAGCGCTTCGAGGATCTCGGTACTTCCGGTCGCCTCCCTGGCCAGTTCCCGGGTCTGTTGCCGGATCACCCGTTCAAGCTTTTCCCGATACCGTTCCTTTTCCCGGTCCGTTGTCCGATGTTCGCCGATTTCCCGGAAGAGGCGCAGGGTAACGCTCCGGTAGTGTCGGAGCACGAAATTGGCGGCGAGAGTCGCCGCCAGGCTGCTGAACAGGATCGTGAACAGGTGCGACTGCCACGGGGTGATCTCGGGCGCCAGCAGATGTTTGACCGCCTCGTAGCAGGTCATGATCACCAGGGTGCCCGCCATGACACCGCCCAGAGGGCGGAGCCTGTTGCCTGAAGGTGCCGGGGTTTCGCCGTGGTTTCTAAAATACATATGCTGTCCTCTCCGGTATTGCGGGTTGCGGCCGGCGCCGGGGAGACCCTTCATTGCCCGGCTGTTTCCGGTGTCGCCAGGAGAAAAACACCGGTTGTTTTGAACAGCATGGTGTGAAAGGTGGAAAGGCCGGTCAGGGTAATCTCCGCCGTGCCCCCTTCGCGGATTTTTTTGAAACAGCGCAGGAGATGGGCGATGCCGCCCGAGTTGATGCGCCCCACTTCGCTGAAGTCAAACCGGACCATGCTTCTGGTCACCTGTTCGGGCAGTGCGGCCAGGTGCTGCCCGGCGTGGATGTCAATGATGCCCCGCAACAGAAATGCATCGCTCAGGTCGCTTGCCTGGTGCGTTATGAAGAAAACTTCGCTCATGGTCAGAGCCCCCCACGGGCACACGTGCCCTCCATTACGCATCCGCCGTCCTGCCGGCCGGTGGTCAGCTGCATCCCTTTTTTTCGGCAAGTTCCTCGGCGGTGACCAGTTTGACCTGTCCGCCGACCACGGTGCGCCTGCCCGGATCGATGTGGATGTGCAGGTGATCCAGAAAGCGCCAGATGATGAACAGACCGCGACCATCCTCCCGCTCGAGGCTTTCGTCTGCATCATAGGAGCGTGACAGGTTTTCCCAGACCGTTCCCGCGGAGAGGCTGCCCCAGCTGTCGCTCACTTCCATGGCCAGTGTTTCACCATCAAAGCCGTACCGGAAACTGATGCTCTCCTCCCGGGGCAGCAGGCGCTTGCTGCCCTTGCTGAAGCGGGCACGGCCATCGTCGTGCCGCGGGTCGCCGTAGAGGGCGTTTTCCAGCATTTCATCGGCAAGCAGGGCGCCCTTCTGGCGCAGCAGGTCGATTTCGAATCCTTCGCCGCTGATGGAGTGCTCCAAAGCGCCGATCAGAATTTCCTTCTGTTCCGAGCGGGTGATGCTCTGTTCATGCACCGGCGTCGACGGTTTCAGATATTCGCTGATGGACAGGTCCGCCTGGTCGGCGATTTTCTGCAGGGCCCTGCCGACCAGGGACCGGCAACCACCCTCTTCCAGGACCTCATTTTCCGGGCTGATGACCAGATGCCGGATATTGTCCCTGACCAGAGGGGATGTCTGCGGCAGGGGGGCATCGGCGGCGACGAGCAGAACGGTTTCGCTGGCGGCATAGCGCTGTTCGAGACTGTCGGCAAGCTGTGGGCAGGCATCGGGGTAGACCCTGGACGAAATGGCGAACAGGGTCTGCTGGGCCGGGTCTGTCTCCGCGTCGGCGAGCAGTGCCGGAAGGTCCTGGTAGCAGACCATGCGGGGACGGGGGGCCACCTGCCGCACATGGGGCGTCCAGTAGTCCCGGTCCTCGGTATCCAGCACGATTACGATAATTTGCGTGCACATCGGCGCCTCCTTGAACTGTTGCTGATAAATTCATGCTGTCGGGTCAACGTGTGCTGCGATAAGCAGGGTGACGTCATCCTGGAAATCCGTTGTGCCGGTAAAGGCGCAGGCCTGATCATGGAGCAGCGCGCCCAGGAAGGACGGCTCGGCCGGACAGTGGCTCCGTAAGAGGTTTTCCAGTCGTTCGTAGCCGAAGAATTCCCCTGCGTGGTCCTCACATTCGATAATGCCGTCCGTGTAGCAGATCAGGCTGTCGCCCCGCTGGAAGGAAACCTGAAATTCTTCATAGCTGCTCCCGGCGTCAAGACCCAGGGGGAAGCCGGAAAGGGTGTCCAGTCGGGTCAGTACTCCCGTGCGTCCGTCGTGCCGGTACGGGAAATTGTGGCCGGCATTGGCCATGGTGAGCCGGTTGTCCGCCACGTGGATAACGGCGATCAGACAGGTCATGAGCAGCGTCTGGCAGGTTGTGGTGGCAATGGCCTTGTTCATTCCCGCCAGCAGCGCCGCCGGTTCCGTCACGTCCAGGGCAAGCAGGGTGTGGAGACTCGCTTTGGCCGCGGTAGTCACCATGCCGGCCTGGACACCGTGGCCGCTCACGTCGCCGATGACCAGGCCCAGCCGGTCGTCCCCCACGGTGAAATAATCATAAAAATCGCCGCCAACCTCCGATGAGGTGGTCAGGCCTGCCGTAACGGTAATGTCCCGGAAGCTGAAGGTGGTGCTCGGCAAGAGCGCCTGCTGGATGCGGCGCGCTTCGGCAACCTCGTCACGGATCCGGGCACTCATGCGCTCCAGGCTCTCCAGGAGCAGTGACTGGGTTTTCGACAGGGCCATCATCAGGTCCGGCACCGGGACGATCCCGCAGAACCGGTCGATGTCCACCACCGGAAAACAGTCCGATTCTAGGCCGGGGTCAATGCGCAGCAGACGGGCCAGGGCACTGTTTATGTCCAGGTGCGGCGACATGACCGGGAAGCGGTCATCCAGCAGATTGACGATGGGTTCCTTGCCGAACAGGTCCAGGGCGAATTTGTTGCTCAACCGCTTGAAGAAGAGCTGCTTGCGGGTGATGAAACCCACGAACCGCTCCTCCGCAACAATCGGCGCAGCCAGCAGTCCCGGGTTCTTGTGGAACAGCTCGACGAGATCAAGGACCCTGGTTGCCGGACCGAACTGCGGTAACGGCTTGACCAGGCTTTCCAGTGTGGGGATGAAACCGGTGAAATCTGACATGGCAGTTCCTTGCGGATGTCCCGCTGGATTCGTCGCTGCTGCATGATTACTGGCAACCCGTAGTTTTCAGCTCCAGGCCCTGTCCGGCGGAGGGGATTGACCACTCCCCGGCAAGTGTGGCCGAGCGAGGCTACAGCGCCGTTACGGCATGGTTACTTCCGGGTAACACCACCCGTCAGCAGTGGCGAAACCGTTTGATATCGCCCCTCAGAAACACCTTTCTCGGGTCGGAGGGTGGTGTGCAGCATTGCATTGCCGGCTGTTGCGTGCAGTGCTCCGACCAGAAACACTTCGGCGGCAGAGTGGGGAACTTTAGGCGTTCATGAGAATGTAACGTAATTGTTACAAATGGTTAGCCACCTGCGCCCTTGAGTCAGGTCCCGGTATGATTGCCAGGCCTCTGCCCGGCTTCTGGACTTTTTAGTCTTGCCATGCCTGTTGCACCGGTGCGGTTGGTTGTGGCACCAAACTGCCATGGGGCTGTAATGGACCTGTAACGACCATGGGCTATCATGACTGACACGGTTTCCGGACGGGGCCGGGGCAGGGGAACAGGATGCGGGGTTGGCGACCATGGCAGAAGCCGGGCAGGAAAAGACGACCGATGACCTGACGACAGATACGGCCGGTCCCGGGACGGCCGGCGATGACCGGCCAGTGCGCCGGTTTGCCAGGTTGTCGGAACTGGCGGCCGGGATGGATCGCTACCGGCGTTTCTATTATTCGTCGCGGACGGCAGCGTTCCTGATGGACCTGCTGATCGGCAGCGGCATCGGCTATATGCTCTATGTCCTCCAGTGGAGTTCTATCCGGGAAAAGCTGGTGCTGTTCACCATCTGGTTTCTCAGTGTGTTCGACTACCTGATCAGGACCACCGCCTTCCAGGGGCCGTCCCTGCGCCTGGCGGTTGCCGTCGATCTGCTGT
>CAYSWG010000083.1:3359-10091 GCA_964434465.1 uncultured Geobacteraceae bacterium | reverse complement strand
AGCCGGTATCTGGAACATGACTACCCGTCCTTCCGGTAGAATCAGCTCATAGACCTCCTGGAAGGTGATGCCGTTTGTCTGCTGCACCACCTCGTGCTTAAGGCTTTCAAGGCTGGCTCTTTCGGGCCGGTAGCGGGTTCCCACGATATCCCTGGGGCATTTGTCCTTTACTCCGAATATCAGCCATGCCGAATGGCGCCCCTTCAGGTTTGCTTCATTGCTCAGGGCGGAAAAGTACCTGCCGAGTTCATCAAACGAAAAACTGGTCTTGGCTTCCTTGAATTCCAGCCACTCCGTTTCCGAAGGCATCTGCCGATACTCGGCAAGCATCCTTTCAAGCTGTTCTTGCGAAAACATACCCATCCCTCACATCAAAATAAGCGAACTACGCCATCAAAGACTTGTCCAACGAGCCGTTGGATGATTTGGAATGCACTGCAATTGTGCAGCAACCTGCTGCACAATTTACGTGGCACCGATGATGATAGCGAACGCGCCGCGTTCACTATCTCAGTCCGCCCCCCGCCAGCACTTGGCGAATCTCGGCCATGATCTCCAGGATCCGCTGTTCTTTCTTTACGATATCCTCCACCAGCTGTTCCGGCGGCAGGTGCTCGAAATCCTCTTTGCCGTTGGGGTTCTTGATGTCCAGGTTGTACCCGTTCTCGACGATCCGCTCCACAGGTACCCGCCAGGCCCGGTCGTTCTCTTCACGACTGTTCCACCAGGAGAGACACCCGGCAAACTCCTCGAACTGGATCGGCTGGGTCTTGGTGTAGTTCTTCCGCCCCTCGGGGAGCGGCTGCTCGTAGTACCAGACCTCCCTGGTCGGCCCGGAACGGTCGAAGAAAAGCAGGTTGGTGGGAATTCCTGTGTATGGTGCAAAGACCCCGTTGGGGAGCCGGACGATGGTATGGAGGTTGAATTCCGTTATGAGCTTCTCCTTGATCCGGGCGCAGATGCCGTCGCCGAAGAGGGTGCCGTTGGGCACGACCACCCCGGCCTGCCCCGGCTTCGGTTTGCGCCTGAGCTTGCGCATAATGAGTTGGAGAAAGAGGAGCGTTGTTTCCGAGGTCTGCATTTCGGCCGGAAAGTTGTTGAGAATCCCCTTTTCCTCCTCGCCGCCGAATGGCGGGTTGGTCAGGATGACATCCAAACGGTCCCTGTCGCCGATCTCCTTGAGGGGAAAACGGAGGCTGTTGTCCGGGTCGATGCGGGGGTATTCCAGGCCGTGGAGGAGAAGATTCATCTGCACCAGGAGATAGGGGAGCGGCTTGGCCTCTCCGCCGAAGATGCTGCTTTGCTGAAGGGTCTTGCGGTCCTCAACGGTCCGGCACTGCCTCTCCAGGTGAGAATAAGACTCAACCAGAAAGCCGCCGGTACCGCAGGCAGGATCGAGGATGGTCTCTCCCAGCTTCGGATCGAGACTTCCACCATGAATCGGACCACCGGCCGGGGGGTATAGAATTCACCGGCGTCACCGGCAGCATCCCGCATCTCCTTGAGCATCGATTCGTAAAGGTGACTCAGTGTGTGGATCTCGTCGGAGGATGTGAAGTGAATGCCGTTCACCTTGTTGATCACGTCCCGCAGCAGGTAACCATTGATCATCCGGTTGATGGTCCCCTTGAAGACGGTGGCGACCACGTCGCGCCGGTCACCGCCGTTGGCTCCCTGGAGAGCACGCAGGTATGCAAAAAGCCCTGGCCCCCTCATCCCATCTGGACGGACCGCCTCGTCATTGTTGACAAAGGCGATCAGCTCGTCGCCGGTGATGCCGTCCTCCCGGGCAGCCCAGTCGCGCCAGCGGTAGGGGGGCTCGATGGCCGGGCGGAATTTATCGCCGGAGAGGATTGCTTCCTCCTCCCGGATCCGCTCCATGTCGTCGAGGAACTTGAGGAACATGATCCAGGTGAGCATGGGGAGCCGGTCGATGTCGCCGGAGAGCCCCTTGTCTTTGCGCATGATGTCGCGGGAGGATTTGACGATGGATCCGAGTTGCTGGGAGGTAGTTTGCGGGGTAGAGGGTTTACGCGGCATTGAAACTCTCGCGAAATGTAGAATGTCGAATGAAGAATGGAGAAAAAGTCATTTAGGTCCTCGTAAGTTGTTGGCTCGTGCGTTACGGAGTATTGTGGTCAATATTGAAACCAATTCGTGAGCTTCTGCTTGAAGCGGATCAATTGTTTCGTTCGTTGTGATGCCCGTTGCTCTGAAAAGCCGCAGCCAATAGAGAGTTTCACGGGCTTCTTTGAGAGCAATGGAACATTTGGCGATGAAATCCGGTTTGGTCTGGCCGGCATGGGCCTCTTCCAGATTCGCACCTATCGCCGTGCCGGAACGAAGAAGTTGGCCGGCAAGTGTCCTCGCCGTAACATCTCGTTGCACCAGATCCCGATGGAGTCTGACGATAAGACAGGCAAAGTCAAACGCCCGCGCCTGAATATCGCGCGGTGCCTTTCTTATTCCGTTTTCTTCATTCTCCATTCGTCATTCTCCATTTTTAAGTTGCGTACAGCAGCGTCTGCAACTCATTCACAGCTTCCCGAAGTTTTTCCGCTCCGCCGAAGTAGTTGGCTATTTCTATGACATTTCCCCGCTCAGAAATGGGCGGTACCTTCAGGATGTCAGGCACTACAAACTGGGCGGTGCCGTGTCGGGCGTATTTTTCCAGCATGTCTTCGAGGATGGCCCGGGCCTCGGGACCATAACAAGCGAAAAAATCTTTCCGGTCATGTTTCAGCCGTTCGGCCCGCTCGCGACGAGTCCGTAACGGGGCATTGAACGCGAGATGACAGAGAAGGTCGAAGGGGTCGGCCTCCGGCTGGCCGACTGACTCGGCCAGGTCGTTGAAGTTGATTCCCCTTTCCTCAAGCTGCCGGATAACTTCAGCCCGTTCCTTCGGATTGGCCCATTGCTCACGCATCCGGACCGCGCCGGGGAAGAGCGTGCGAACCTTGTCGGCGGCATAGTCGCTGTATCTTACCACGCGCAGTTGCTTACCATCCGGGTCGAGTTCGTAGACCAGATGGGCGGCGATCTCCACCTGGCCGCCGTCGTAGTAGTACTTGCGCCGCTCTTTTTCCCCTTCATCAATGGTTACGGACGCAGGGCCATAGTCGTCCAAGGTCAACTCATCGGAGCAGACGGGCGGTTCCTCTGTGACCTCAAGATCATAGGTGACCCCGCTCTGGTCGATCTTCTCCTCGCTTACCAGAGCCGGGTCCCCATCGAAATCCGGGTCTGCAAAGAGTCTTGTGGCGCTGCCAGTGTAATCGAGGATGCTGAACCAGAGCTTGCCATAGTCATCCCTGACCCGGGTTCCCCGGCCGATAATCTGCTTGAACTCGGACATGCTACCGACAACCCGGGCAAGGACAATGTTCTTGCAAGTAGGAGCATCGACACCGGTGGTCAACATCTGGGATGTGGTGAGGATAACCGGGGTTTCGGTCTCCAGTTCCTGGAATCGCCCCAGATGACCCCGGCCGATATCCCCTTCCAAAGAAGTAACCCGGCAGACATAATCGGAATAAAGGATTACCAGGTCCTGGTTAAGGTTGTTGAGCGCCCGCCGCATCTCGTCGGCATGATCCTGGTCAACACAGAACACGATGGTCTTGGCAAAGCGATCAGACTTTTTCAGGAAATCGGTCAGGTGACGGGCAATGGCATCGGTACGGGCGCGCAGGGCGACGACCCGTTCAAAATCCTTGGTCTGATACTCCTCGTCGGGTATTTCCCTGCCGTACCGATCCAGTTCCCCCTTGCTGGGGCGCCAGCCGGCGGCATCGTAGTCGGTAATGACCCGGTGCACCCGGTAGGGGGCAAGAAAGCCGTCGTCGATCCCCTGGCGAAGGCTGTACAGGTAGATTGGATTGCCGAAGTAGAGATAGGTGTCCCGGTTGTCCTCCCTGAGCGGCGTGGCGGTCATCCCCAGTTGGAATGCCGGGGCGAAGTACTCCAAAATCTCCCGCCAGTTGCTGTCATCGCGGGCACTGCCCCGGTGACATTCATCCACGATGATCAGGTCGAAGAATTCAGGCCGATATTCCTTATAGAGTCCCGGTCGCCGCTCGTCCTTGGCCAGCGACTGGTAGATGGCGAAGTACATCTCCCGGCTCTTGTTGGCCTCGCCGTTCTCGATCTTCCAGCGGGCATCACCGAAGGGTGCGAAGATCTTGTCTTTGGGGTCGTCCACCAGAATGTTCCGGTCGGCCAGGTAGAGGATCTTGGGACGGCGGTGCTCGCCGGTGGCGTTCCAGCGGGCGCTCCAGAGCTTCCAGCAGATCTGGAAAGCGACCACGGTCTTGCCGGTGCCGGTGGCCATGGTGAGGAGCACCCGTTTCTTCCCCTGCAGGACGGCCTGGACCGCCCGGTTGATGGCGATTTCCTGGTAGTAGCGGGGGCTCTTGCCGCTGTGGTGATAGTAGGGGGCCAGCAGTTGTTGGGCCGCATCGCGGGTGATGGCCTGGCCTGCCTGGAGACGTTGCCAGAGTTCATCCGGCGATGGAAAGGAGTCGATCCGGCTTTCCCGGCCGGTCAGGTAGTCGAATTCAATGATCTCCCGGCCGTTGGTGGCATAGGCGAACTTGAGCCCCAGAATCTCGGCGTACACCTTGGCCTGCTGCAGGCCGTCGCCGGCGCTCTTGTACTCGGCCTTTGCCTCGACCACCGCGAGCAGGAAATCGCGTGTGTAGCGGAGAAGATAGTCTGCCCTCTTCTGCGGTCTACGCCTCACCTTGTTGCCTGCCAGAACGATCCGGCCGTCGGTGAAGGTCACCTGTTCATTGAACCGGTGGGGTTCAGTGTCCCAACCGGCGTCAACCAGCTTGGGAAGAACGTATTTCCTGCAGGTATCGGCTTCGTTGCTCATGGTCTCCGGTTCCATGGGAGCTTGGGCGCCATTCGGTTGTGGAATCGCACTTCAGCCTTTTTCAGGTGGGACAAACTCTGACACGGAGTTGCACGACAGCTTTTATGAGGACCGTCAATACATAACAGATTTCTTAGGGTTTCGCCAGTCGTTTGAAATTCTTATTACAATTTATTGACATGCAGTTTTCGACACACACCAACACCCTATCAGTCGGTAATCTTCTTCCCTGTCAGGCCGTCAAGCACCTCCATCAGCCGCCGCTTGGCCTTGTGCTCCGTCCGCAGTTCGAGGAGCAGGCTCTGCCAGTCGGCAAGACGCTGGGTAGTTTGATAGACCTTGTACATGTGCCGCAAATAACCTGCCGCCTCTTCGTAGGCCCTCGGCTTGACCTGGGCAATCAACCCGTCCACGATGAAGCGCCAGATGTCGAGGGCGATCCGGGGATGGGTTTCCGCCACGGCGTCGGCAACGGCCTTATCCTTCTCCCAGCCCCAGCGTTTGGTCTTGCGCAGTTCCTGATAGAGAGCAACCACGTCGTCGAACCGCTTTTCCAGGATGGCGATGTCAATAAGCATATTCAGATCGGGGAATCGTTGACCGTGCCGCTCCCTCGTATTCCGGGGCCGCATCACCTCCGGCGCCGGCAACGGCCAAGCCGCGGCCTTTTTCCCTCCGTCATCCGCATCGGGACGCTTGCCGGTCTCAAGATACCTGAGAACGCTTTCCCTGACCGGCGACCAGACCTTGGCCTTCTCTGCGGATTTCTTCAGGTCGCTGTAGGTCTTCCGGGAAGCGCTCTCAAAGAAATCCTGGGCATGGTAGGCCGCGACCAGGTCATGCTTCTTCTCTTTTTCGGCCATTACACGCAGCCGCCCCTGCAGGTCGGCCGCAATGCCGGGCGCATTGGCAATGGTGCGTTCAAAACCCTGGATGAGCCATTGGCTGGCTTTTTCCTTTTCCCCGGCAGCCAACAGCGCGTCTGCCAGTTTCCCATACTCCATGCAGGCTTCCGCTTCCTTTTCCAGCAAGGGGATGATCATCTCCGCACGGCCGCTCCGGGAATAGGCGTCCAGCAGCATGTTCATGAGCCCACTCCGCCTGTACCTGTGAGAGAAACCGGCTGACGTGGATTTCGTGAATGACTCCAATCGGGCCTCAAGAGCATCCGCCACCTGGCGCCAATGCTCCTTGGTGTATGCCTTATTCTCCAGAATCTCACCGCCCGATTCCAGCAGGGAATACTCGTCGTCCAGCTTATGATCGATCACCCAGAGCAGCTGATCCGGTGGCGCCAGGGAAGATTGCGGAACAGCCCTGAGCACCACCTGCATGCATTCGGCGATAGCTGTGGCGGTTTCCCCTTCGTCGTGGGACTGCTCCACCTGCTCCTGTGCCCCGGTCCAGAGTTCCTCGCCCAGCTGGAGCACCGCATCGGCATGGCCCGTGGAGACGAGCTCCTTCAGCCGGTCCCGCAGCTGGGAATAATCGGGGATATTCCCCTCCCCCTTCCACGGGTTGTACCAGGCAGGTTCGGCAGTGAGCTTCCTGATCTCCCGCCGCAACGAGCTTACGATCTTGTCAACCTGCCCCGTCGCCAGCTGTTCCTTTTCCAGTATACCGCGCCCTATCTCCGGATAGCTGGCCGTCAGATCAATGAGCATGGATACCAGCGCTTCCTTGTCCATACCCTCGAGTGTTTTCCTTACCTTGGCCTTTCCCTTCGTCTTACCTGATGCGGGTTTTTCAGTGTACTCAGGCTCCTCATTGTCGTCCGGACACTCGCCGTCGTCTTCATATTCATCATCGTCTTCGTAATCGTTATCGGAATCGTCGAACAGGGCCAGGAACAGGTC
>CAYSWG010000083.1:0-3349 GCA_964434465.1 uncultured Geobacteraceae bacterium | reverse complement strand
GTTGAGCAGGGGGATATCCCTCTTCAGCTTCACCTGCTCCGCCGCCGCCAGTACCACCGCCACCGCATGCTTGCACGGCCCCCAGTCATAGGGGCAGGTGCAGAAATACTCGATATCGCCGCCTGGATCGAGGCGGACCGAGGTGGCGTACTCTTCACTCCCCGACACCCAGGCCGCCAGGGTACCGTCTTCCATGCGGGAAAGTCCGTCCACATTCCTGATATAGGATTTTCCGCGACTGAAGATCTTCGAGCCCGCCCATTCCCGCAGGTCATCGTAGGTCAACTTCCGGAGCGCGCCACTGATTTTCTCCATTCTCCTCCTCCTTGATGGGAATTCATTACCACATAGCAGGTTATACAGGTTTTTTCCAGAGGTAACCCCGCCACTTTTATTCCGAATCTGATTCTGTCCCAGACCAGGTCTCCGGCCGGTTACTAATCAATCCCGATTGCTGTTTTAGTTGAAACTTTTCTGCCAATAGCATACATTGGCAGAAAAAATGATTCGAGTGGTACATGGACAGCATTACGAAGTATCTTAAAGCATGTGGCGGCTACGCCCGAATGAAAGAACTGCGTGCCGCCGGGTTTCAGCCCCGCGAGATATCAGCCCTGCTCGCCCAGGGACGTATCGAACGGATCAAGCCGGGACTATACCGGCTGGCAGGTGATGGCGAAGAAGGGGAATATGCCGGACTGGTGGAGGTCTGCCGCGCCGTACCGGACGGGGTTATCTGTCTGCTTTCCGCCCTCGATTACCACGGCCTGACCACTTTCAATCCGTCGGAGGTGTATGTCGCCATCCCCCACGGGGCCAAGCCGCCCAGAGTATTCTATCCTCCCATCAAGCCTTTTTTCTTTCGCGAACGGTTTTACACCCCCGCCATTGAACATGTCCACACACCAGCAGGCGAAATCAGAGTCTATGGAAAGGAAAAGACCATCTGCGACATGTTCCGCTACCGCCGCAAACTGGGAGAAGACCTGGCCATGGAAGCCCTGAAACAATACCTGAAGTTGAAAGACGCCAATACCACGCGACTGCTGGAGTATGCCGCCATCTGCCAGGCACGGACCGTGATGATGCCCTACCTGAAAGCGCTGGTGGCATAGCATGGCAAAAGAACCGGCCAAAGATATCGCAGCGTCCGTTCGAGCCCGATTGTTGAATGTGGCAAAAAAGAGCGGACGCGAATTTGATGCGGTGCTGCTCCAATACCTGCAGGAACGTTTTCTCTATCGGCTGTCGCTCTCTCGCTTTCGACGTCATCTCATCCTCAAGGGCGCGCTCCTGTTTCTGGCCTATGACATGTCGCTGTTACGTCCCACCAGGGATATCGACTTCCTCGGTTTTTCAACCTCAAATGATTTGGAAGAGGTACGGGACATTGTTACCGAAATTGCCCGTATTGAGCTTGCTGACGGCGTACGATTCAACATCGAATCGGTAAGTGTTGAGAGGATCAAGGAAGATGCCGACTATGAAGGGGTCCGGGTAAAGCTGGAGGCACGGCTGACGGCGGCAAAAAAATGCTGCAACTGGACATCGGCTTTGGTGACGTGGTTGTCGCCGGTCCGATAGATATGGATTTCCCGGTGCTACTGGAAGACCAGCCGAGACCAAACCTGTTGGTCTATTCACGGGAATCGGCTATTGCCGAGAAATTTGAGGCGCTGGTCAGTTTGAATCTGCTCACCAGTCGCATGAAGGACATTTACGACATTCTCCACCTGGCGGAGCGGGAGACATTCTCCATTGACACCTTGCGGGAGGCGATCACGGCAACCTTTGCTCGGCGATCAACCCAGCTCGAAGACCGTTACATGATTTTTTAAACGAGTTTGCACTGAACAGGGAAAAATCTGATCAATGGAACGCGTTCCTGCGCCGCAGCCGCCTGCAGTCATCCCTGACCGTCGCCGCAGCCATTGACAGACTGAAGTCCTTCATAGAACCTGTCTGCTCGGCGGAGACACAGGATACCGCAACCTGGATTCCATCAGAGTGGCGCTGGACGTAGGATCCAGTTTGGTCCGTGCCCTGTGAGCGATGATTTTGCTTCCATGGTTTGCTTATCATCCTGGCAGTTTATTACATATCTATGGGCCGTGAAAACGGTCTCCTTCTCCTCGTCGTACTCGTAAAGGTTTGTAGGTAGCGTCGAGCTCCTTGGGCAGATGGTTAACGATCCGTTCGCAACGCATAGGTCGACGGTTCGACCCCGTTCATATCCACCAGATACGACAGGGGGCCAGGCAAATTTGCCCGAACCCTTTTCTTATTTATTCGGAAAAAACCTGGCCATTGGGGCATGTCCACTGACGGCGCTCTTTATGCCGCTTTCAATTGCCCGGTCTCCGTATTTTCTTAGACGTTCCTACCGGGTGCTGCAGCAGCAGGGTTCAATGCGCATTGGTCATCGATGAAAGCGTTCACGTGCTCTACAGCGAGTTCCCTCTCCAGTTTCGCGGAATTACTGTCCGGAACGACGGCACAACAGCAACCGGGGCAGGACCGTCCCCTTGACCATCCCACCTAATCGTGTTAAGAATCGAGGCCAAATACCGACTTGCTCCAACGAGAACATCTGGTGCTGGACACCGTCCACTCCGTTTCCTCACCACAACTGAACCTTGGTGTGTAACGTACAATCCTTGCACCAGATCTGCCGCCGACCGCCGGCCGTCCCGAATTCTGCCCCGGCCGGGCACGGTCCGTCGACTGCGAGTATCCGCCCATGGCCACTAAACTTGCAACCTTTGTCACGCTTTACCTTTTCTGGGTCGTGCTGTCCGGCATGTTCGACGCGTTCCACCTGACCCTGGGGCTGATCAGCAGCATGCTGGTCACCCTGACCAGCCACCACCTGCTCTTCTACGGGGACAAGAAGCGCTCCTGGCTCATTGGCTCCCTGAACGTGGCACGGTACCTCCCCTGGCTGCTCTGGCAGATCATCATTGCCAACCTGCAGGTCACCGCCATTATTCTGCACCCCCGGATCCTGCAGCGGATCGACCCATGCCTGATACGCTTCCGGAGCAGGCTTGCCCGGCCTATCGCCCGGGTGACTCTGGCCCAGTCCATCACCCTGACACCCGGAACCATTACCGTTGATCTCCATGATGACCAGTTCATGGTGTACGCCCTGACCAGGACCGCGGCGGATTCCCTGCCCGGCGAGATGGAACGCCGGGTGGGCACAGCCCTTGACGGAGCCCTCTGATGGAAACCCTCCTCCATGGTGGCAGCCTGGTCCTTGTCCTGCTGATCGGCCTCTGCCTGATACGGGTCGTCGGCGGACCCACCGTCCTCGACCGCATTGCCGGCGCCACCATGGTCGGTACCA
>CAYSWG010000082.1:9615-10134 GCA_964434465.1 uncultured Geobacteraceae bacterium | reverse complement strand
AGTGCAGAGCGAATTTCTTTCGGGAAACACTTTTGGAGCCAAGTCTGCAGCACTTGCCGGTGAAAAAAGAGCGGATTGACAAGCTGCTTGTTGAGCGCGGGTTCGTGGAGTCCCGGGAACGTGCCCGGGCCCTGATCCTTGCCGGTGATGTGCTGGTCGGTGATCGTGTGGTCGACAAGGCCGGCCAGCTTGTGGCGGCGGATTGCTCCCTCCGGATCAAGAGCGGTCCGCTGCCCTACGTAAGTCGGGGCGGACTTAAGCTGGCCAAGGCCCTTGATTTTTTTGCCCTTTCGGTGGAAGGCCTCTGTGCCCTTGACGTTGGCGCTTCAACGGGCGGGTTCACCGATTGCCTGTTGCAGCGTGGTGCACGAAAGGTGTTTGCCGTTGACGTGGGTTATGGTCAGTTGGCCTGGAAATTGCGCCAGGACGAGCGGGTCGTCTGTCTCGAGCGGACCAATATTCGCTATCTTGACGGGGCGGCATTGGATGAAGTTCCCGAGTTGGCGGTAATTGACGCCT
>CAYSWG010000082.1:0-9605 GCA_964434465.1 uncultured Geobacteraceae bacterium | reverse complement strand
CATTTATCTCTCTGGATAAAGTACTGCCTAACACCCTGCGCCTCATTGGTGAACAGGGTCGAATCATCGCCCTGATCAAACCCCAGTTCGAGGTGGGCCGGGGTGAGGTCGGCAAGGGCGGGGTTGTTCGGGACCCGGAAAAGCACCAGGAGGTAATCGACGGCGTTTGTGCCCTTGCC
This sequence comes from uncultured Geobacteraceae bacterium, assembly GCA_964434465.1. Lineage (GTDB taxonomy): Bacteria > Desulfobacterota > Desulfuromonadia > Geobacterales > Geobacteraceae > RPRC01. The sequence goes on along the minus strand of CAYSWG010000082.1, from coordinate 9,426 downwards.
GAGTCCTTGCACCTTCGGATACATGGTGTTACGGAGTCCCCGGTCCAGGGTCCCAAGGGCAACCGGGAATTCCTTATCTATCTGGAAAAAATCAACGGAGAAGTTTCGCAGGCCGGGCGGGGTTCCGCGGAGGGAGTGTAATGGAAAGCTGTCTTTTCTGCAGGATAGTTGCCGGGGAAATTCCGGCAAAAAAAATCTATGAAGATGAACAGATCGTGGTCATCGAGGATATCGCCCCGGTGGCGCCGTTGCACCTGTTGCTCATTTCCAGGAAACATCTTGTCAATTCCCTGGATCTTCAGGAAGAGGATGCCCCACTGGTTGGCCACATGTTCCGGATTGCTGCCCGTCTCGCCCGGAATGAGGGCTTGGCCGATGGTGGGTTTCGCCTGGTCAACAACAACAATGCCGGTGCCGGTCAGTCCGTATTCCATCTGCACGTTCATCTGCTTGCCGGCCGGCAGATGCAATGGCCGCCAGGCTGATTGTTTTGACGGACGCAACGCGTTCTCAGCGTTTCGTAGCCACAATTCAGAAAGAAAGGGGTACGGTATATGATGAGGTTGGTAGTTCTTGCAGTGCTGTTGCTGGTTTTTCCTGCAGGTGGTTCGGCAGAAACGTTCACGTGGGTCGATGATAGCGGAACCATCAATTTTGCAGACGATGTTTCCCAGGTTCCGAAAAAATACCGGAACAAGATCAAGGTCAGGGGCGATATGGGATCTTCCGGTTCCTACGGTAGCCCGGTGCGGGAAAGTGCCTCCGAATCGGCATCGGGCGAGAGGGGGGCGGCCGGTGCGGCGCAGCAGCCGGCAATGAGTTATGGCGGGAAGAGTGGCGGCCAGTGGCGCATGGATTTTGCCGGGGTGAAAGCGGATATCAGGGCAACGGACGAACAGATTGCCGAGATGAACGCGCGCCTTGCCGATACCGGGTCCATGCGGCGCCTGGAATATCTGGGTATCCAGGAGTCGCTGAAAAGCCTGCGCTATCACCGGGAAGAACTTGCTAAAAAACTGGCTGCGCTGAATGAAGCGGCAGACCGTGCCAAGGTTCCTTCAGAATTCCGCTGACCGGAGCAACCCTGTTCATTGCTGGTAAAAGAAGTGGCCGGAAGCATCTGCTTCCGGCCACTTGTCTTTGACGGTGCCTGACGTTGCCGGGTAATCCTTTCTTCTAATCCGTCGGTCCCGGTTCGATCTGCGCCGATTGGCACGCTCCCGTTGACCGCGCCAACCGGTCATGCGGTCGTCCGTTCCCATGTTCGAGCGGGCATACCCGCCTGGCGGATGAGAAAAACGCTTCAGTCGTGATCTGCCGCAACGCCGATGCACGTTCCGGAATGCCGTAGGAAAGCTCGAGGTTCTGACCGTTGTTTCAGCATGCACCGGGAAAAGGCTTCAGGTTTCTCTGTACCACGAGCCTACACACGGACCTTGTCTCCGATGCTACGGTTATCAATTGATAGTCAGCTTCTTCACTGTGCCGTACCTGCATACCAGAACTTTGTCAAAGAACCTTTGCCGCATTTTCAGTATACGCTCGACAGAACCGCTGTCAAGTGCCGGGCGCCAAAAATATAACACCACGTATTTATTTGATAATACCACGAATTATGTGGGCTGTTTTTTGCCCTTTCCCGGCCCGATGGCGGTCCTTGACAGTACTGCTGCTATCGTGACATAATTTCCCGGCAGGTGGATACCTGCAGTGCTTTTTGTCGCCGGGATGGTCAGTGTATTTTTCCACAAGGGAGTCGTCAGCAGCGGCTCCCCTTGTTGTTTTGTCCGGATACCATGGAACTAGCCAACTTCGTTCATCTTCATGTTCACACCCAGTACTCGCTTCTCGATGGCGCCATCAAGGTCGGCGATCTGGTCAAGAAAGCCGCCGAATACGCCATGCCAGCCGTTGCGGTCACCGACCATGGCAACATGTTCGGCGCGATGGAATTCTACCTGAAGTGCCAGTCGGCCGGCATCAAACCCCTTATCGGCTGCGAGGTCTATATTGCGCCGGAATCGCGCTTCAGTCGTGAGGCGCGGGGTGGTGGCGATGCGGCGTACCACCTGATCCTTCTGTGCGAGAATCTGGAAGGGTACCGCAATCTCAGCCGCCTGGTCTCCATTGGCTATAAAGAGGGCTTCTATTACCGGCCACGCATTGACAAGGACGTGTTGCGCCGGCACTCTGCCGGACTCATCGCCCTGTCAGCCTGTCTCAAGGGAGAAGTCGCCTGGCTGTGCGGCAACGACCGCCACGATGACGCCCGGTCGGTAGCCGCCGAGTATGCCGAACTCTTCCGTGACCGCTACTATCTGGAGTTGCAGGAGAATACCCTGCCGGAACAGACCAAGGCAAATCAGGGGCTTCTGCAGATAGCCGCAGATCTGGGCTTACCCCTGGTGGCGACCAACGATTGCCATTATCTCAATCGCAACGATGCCAAACCCCACGAGGTGCTGCTTTGCATCCAGACGGGGAAGACCATGGATGATCCCGGCCGCATGTGTTTTTCCGCCGAGGAATTCTATTTCAAGTCTCCCGGGGAAATGGCCGGATCGTTCGCCCATGTTCCCGAAGCGCTCAGCAACACGGTACGCATTGCCGAGCGGTGTGATCTGCGGTTCGATTTCAAGACTTACCATTTCCCCAACTATACCCTCCCGGAAGGCACGTCACTGGAGGATGAACTGACCCGCCAGTCCGAAGAAGGCCTCACCTGCCGACTGGAGGCAATCCGTTCGAAAAAACCCGATTTTTCTCCGGAGGACGAGCAGCACTATCGGAGCCGTCTGGCAACGGAACTTGCCTGCATCATCAGCATGGGGTTTCCCGGGTACTTCCTCATCGTTGCCGACTTTATCAACTGGGCTAAACTGCAGGGCATCCCCGTCGGGCCGGGCAGGGGGTCTGCTGCCGGATCGCTGGTTGCCTACGCGTTGCGGATCACTGATCTGGATCCCCTTCCCTATAACCTGCTGTTCGAACGGTTCCTCAACCCTGAGCGCATCTCCATGCCCGATATCGACGTGGACTTCTGCCAGAACCGCCGGGAAGAAGTCATCCAGTACGTGACGGAAAAATACGGCCGTGACCGGGTCTGCCAGATCATAACCTTTGGCACCATGGCGGCCAAAGGCGTGATTCGCGACGTGGGAAGGGCGCTCAATTATCCCTATGGCGAAGTGGACAGGATTGCCAAGCTGGTGCCCAACGTCCTCAATATTCATCTGGCGGAAGCCATTAAAAAGGAACCGAAGCTCAACGAGATGGCGGCCGCCGACCCGCGCATCCGTGAGCTGCTCGACACGGCCCTCTGTCTGGAAGGGCTTACCCGTCACGCTTCGACCCATGCTGCCGGCGTCGTTGTCGCTCCGGCCGAGCTGGAAGAATTCTGCCCGGTTTACATGGACCAGAAGAGCAATTCCATAACTACCCAGTTTTCCATGAAATACGTGGAAAAGATCGGGTTGGTGAAATTCGACTTTCTTGGTCTGAAGAACCTGACGGTCATCGACAACGCCGTCAAGCTGATCCGGGCGGGCAAGGAGCCGGAATTCACCGTCACCGACCTTGGGGAGGAGGATGATGCCTCGTACCAGTTGCTCCAGGCGGGCAACACCACCGGGGTATTCCAGCTGGAGTCAAGCGGGATGAAGGAGCTGCTGGTCAAGCTGAAACCATCGTGCTTCGAGGACATCATCGCCGTATGTGCTCTGTACCGCCCCGGGCCGCTCGGTTCCGGCATGGTGGACGATTTCATCGACCGCAAGCATGGCCGCAAGCCGGTGGTGTATGATCTGCCCCAATTGCAGCCGATCCTGAAGGATACCTACGGGGTTATCGTCTATCAGGAACAGGTCATGCAGATCGCCCGGACCCTGGCCGGCTATTCCCTGGGGGGCGCCGACCTGCTGCGCCGGGCAATGGGCAAGAAAGAACCCGCCGAGATGGCCAAGCAACGGGGTATTTTCCTGGCCGGTGCCCGGCAGAACAGCATTGACGGGAAGAAGGCCGAGGCCATTTTCGACCTTATGGCGAAGTTTGCCGAGTATGGTTTCAATAAATCCCATTCGGCGGCCTATGCGCTCATTGCCTACCAGACCGCCTACCTGAAAGCCCACTACCCTGTGGAGTTCATGGCGGCACTCCTGACCGAGGACATGGATTCATCGGACAAGGTGACGAAAAATATCGCCGAATGTCGCGAGATGGGTATCCAGGTGCTACCGCCCGACATCAATGCTTCGGAACATTCGTTCACCGTTCGGGAGAATTCAATTCGTTTCGGGCTGGGCGCCGTGAAAAATGTCGGTGCCGCCGCGGTTGAGGCAATCATCGAAACGCGGGCGGAAGGAGTGTTTGTCGACCTGTTTGACTTCTGCAACCGGGTGGACTTGCGCCGGGTGAATCGCCGGGTGGTGGAGTCGCTCATCAAGTGTGGAGCCTTTGATTCCACGGGAGCCCGGCGGGGGCAGATGGTGGCCGCCCTGGAAGGAGCCATGGAGCTTGGCCAGAAGCTGCAGAAAGAGCGGGCCGGGGCCCAGGCATCGCTCTTTGATGAGGCTGAAGTGGTCCTGACGGCCGGCAACGGCGTCGGAGTTCTTCCCGATATTCCCGAGTGGCGGGAGAAGGACCTGCTTGCCTTTGAAAAGGAGGCCCTCGGCTTCTACATTACGGGGCACCCCCTTGACCGCTATGCCGGTGATGTGAAAAAATTCGCCACGGCGGACACGGCTTCCCTGATGGAAAAGGCTGACCGGCTCGAAGTGCGCCTGTGCGGTATCGTCGCCACCCTTACGGAAAAAATCACCAAGCGGGGTGACCGTATGGCCTTTGCCCTGCTGGAGGACCAGTCGGGAACGGTTGAGGTAATGGTCTTTCCCGATGTCTACGGCAGATGTTCCGCCATGCTGAAGAGCGATGAGCCGCTCCTGGTAACAGGCATTGTTGAAAGCGGAGAAGAAAGCTGCAAAATAAGGGCGACGGATATTGTCCCCCTTGGCACTCTCAAGGAAACCCACTCCCGGCGGGTCAGCTTTGTGCTGGATGGTTCCCGGGTTCTGCGGGAACAGCTTGTTGCCCTCAGGGATCTGCTGAATCGCCATCCCGGCGACTGCCCGGTATGTCTGCAGGTGGAGATTCCCCCTGCCTGTCGAGCCTTGATCCGCCTGCCGGAAACACTCAGAGTTCGTGCCAGTGATGATTTGTCACTGGAAGCGGAGACGCTCTTCGGCTATAATGTCACGAATTTTGACTAGCGGGTGGTACTCTTCCCGGCTGAAGTCGGGAAACAATAAGGAGAACAACGGGATGGCGCAGCAAAACTCCATGGATTTTGAAAAGCCGATCGCCGAACTGGAAGAAAAGATAACCGAGTTGCAGCAGTTGTCCTCTGAAACGGTGGATCTGCATACGGAGATTGAGCGGTTGGAGCAGAAAGTGGCAGGAATGCGGGAAGAAATCTTTGCCAATCTGACCCGCTGGCAGACTGTGCAGTTGGCCCGCCACATCAATCGTCCGTTTACAACAGACTACCTGCAGCTCATTTTTACCGAATTTATCGAATTGCATGGTGACCGCAAGTTTGCCGATGATCCGGCCATAGTCGGCGGCCTTGCCCGTCTGGATGGTGAGCCGGTAATGGTTATCGGCCACCAGAAGGGGAGAGACACCAAGGAAAAGGTTTTCAGGAACTTCGGCATGCCCAATCCGGAAGGGTACCGCAAGGCGTTGCGCCTCATGGAAATGGCAGAGCGGTTCGATCTGCCCATCATCACCTTCGTGGATACGCCGGGAGCCTTTCCGGGCATTGGCGCCGAAGAGCGTGGCCAGGCGGAGGCCATTGCCCGCAACCTGCTGGAAATGTCCCGATTGCGTGTGCCGATCATCGTCGTGGTCACCGGCGAGGGCGGTTCGGGCGGCGCTTTGGCCATTGCCGTGGGTGACCGGATACTCATGCTGGAGCACTCCATTTATTCGGTGATTTCTCCGGAAGGGTGTGCCGCCATTCTCTGGGCCGATGGCACCAAGGGGGAGTTGGCTGCCGAGGCGCTGCAGCCCACCGCCCATGATCTGAAAAAACTGAATATCATCGATGAGATCGTCAAGGAACCGCTGGGCGGCGCCCATCGTGACCATGAAGCAACTGCGGCAACCGTTCACGGAGCGTTGACGAGGAATCTGCAGGAGTTGCGCTCGATGCCCCTTGAGCAACTGCTGGCTGAACGCTATGACAAGTTTCGCAGGATGTCCCGGTTCGTGGAGTAACCGAAACCGGCAGGAAGTGGATCAGCCTGACGTCGGGTAACCGGTGTGCGTGCTGCTCGGGGAGAAGGGGCCCGCAAGGGAGGCCCCTTTTGCCGTTTCAGGGGGAACAATGAAAGAGCGTTTGCAGAAAATACTGTCCGGCGCCGGCGTGGCATCCCGCCGCACGGCGGAGGAGATCATCACGGCGGGGCGGGTGACGGTCAACGGCGCGGTTGTGGCTGAACTGGGCGCCAAAGCCGATCCAGACAGGGACGTCATTGCCGTCGACGGCAAACGCATTGCCGTTGATGCCAAGCGCTGTCATATCGTCCTGTACAAGCCTGCCGGGTACATGACGACCCTGAAGGACCCCCAGGGTCGGCCGCTGGTCACGGATCTGCTGGTCGGCATCAGGGAGCGGGTCTATCCCGTCGGCCGTCTTGATTACAACACCGAGGGGGTGCTGTTGCTGACCAACGATGGCGAGTGGGCCAATGCCCTGGCCCACCCCCGTCATGAAGTGGACAAGGAATACCACGTGCGGGTGCAGGGCACGGTGGTCCCCGAGCAACTGGATCAGCTTGCCGCCGGGGTAACCCTTGACGATGGGCCGACCGCCCCTGCCGTGGTACAGATAATCCGGGAAAGCGACAATAATACCTGGTTGTCCATAACCATCCACGAAGGGCGTTACCGCCAGGTGCGCCGCATGTGCGAGGCGGTGAATCTTTCCGTTGTCCGGCTGAGGCGGGTCAGGTACGGGTTCCTGGGTCTGGAGGGGCTGCGGTCCGGGAAATACCGCTTCCTGACCGAGGACGAAGTGGACCGTCTGCGCCGGGTCAGCCAGGGCGATCGGCTGGCTGCGCGGAAGCCGGCGGCCGGCGGCGTAGCGGCACGCCCCGGCAACGTGCCGGGCAAAGTTACCCGTAAGGTTGCGGAAAAGGGCGGGATTTCTTCTGTCGGTACACGGGAAACGGTGTCCCGGCCCGCTGAACAGGCAAAAAAAGGCGCCCGTCTGGCAAAGAGCGGTGGTCGCGGTCCCCGCAAGCCCTGACTTCCCGGTTGTTCGCACCAGCCGTCAGCATCGATAACTGACAAAGGCCGAAGCGCACTGCTTCGGCCTTTGTTGTTGTCATGGCCGGCTGCCCGGGTCAGCGGTGCAGAATTCCCTTGATGGTGGCCAGCAGATCGGCGGGGAGTACGTAGGTTTTCGTATTGGGCGAGGTGGACAGGGTCTGCATGGCGCCCACGTAGCGGTCGCCCAGGAGGAACATGGCGGGCAGTTCCTTGTCGCCCACGGCCCGGGCGATTTCCTCGATGGCTTTTGCCGATGCCTCGGCCAGGGTGACCTGTGCCTCTGCTTCCTTTCGTGCCGCTTCCAGCTTGCCTTCCGCTTCAAGGATGACCGCTGCTTTACGACCTTCCGCCTCAAGAATTGCCGCCCGCTTCGTCCGCTCGGCCGACGCCTGCTGTTCCATGGCGTTCTGCATGGATGGCGACGGTTTGATGTCCTGGATCTCCACCGTTTTCACCGAAATACCCCAGTCAATCACGTCGCTGGAAATGATCTCCCGCAGTCGGGCCTTGATGGTGTCCCGGGAGGAGAGGGCCACGTCCAGCTCCATTTCACCGATGATTGCCCGGAGGGTGGTCATGATCAGATTCTGGATGGCGAATTCGAAATTGGAGATGCCGTAAACGGCCAGTACCGGGTCGACGATCTTGATAAAGGCGATGGCGTTGCAGACGATCACCGCATTGTCCTTGGTGATTGCCTCCTGGGCACCTATTTCCAGGGGCATCTCCTTGGTGGTTATGCGGTAGGCAACGATATCCACATAGGGGATGAGGAATCTGAGGCCTGGTTTGAGGGTGACATGGTATTTGCCAAGCCGCTGTACCACATACTCATACCCCTGGGGGACGATACGGACCCCCATCATGGTGGTTACAATTACAGCAATGGCCAGAACAACAAGAACGGCTACACTCTCCATATATCCTCCTGGGCACGGGGCCGGTTTCCATTACTCGGAAAATCGTCACCCTTTCTTAATCATCAATTTGTCGCCGGCTATGTCAACAATCACGCCCCGGTCGCCAACTTCCAGAGGCTCTTCGGCGATGAAGGTCCACTCATCGGAACCGAGCACGGCGATGGGAAAGCGAATAACGCCGCCGGGAAAGGTTGCGTCGGTAATTCTCACCACCACCCCCGTTCTGCCGATAATCGCATCTTTGCCCTGACCGGCAAGGGTTTTCGTCTCTTGGCGGAAAAAGCGGAACCAGCCATAGGTGAACAGGCAGGACAGTACGATCCAGGCGGCCAGTTGGGTGGGGATTGAGGTTGTCCCCGTGATGAGCGAGAACAGCCCGACAACAATGGCCGCCATACCGAACCAGATGATGGTGAACGATGGGATGACCATTTCCAGGATGACAAGAATTATTCCGGCGACGATCCAGATCCATGCTTCCACGGCAGGTGCCTCCAAAGGGTGTGTGGAATAGAGTCGAGTTTGCTGCCAATCAGTCTGCCCTAACCGCGAATTCGTGTCAATGGCGTTAATGGTCTGCACGTTCATGACCGTCTTCTTTCGCTTGGAGTCATTTACCGCTATTGACCGCCGTCTTTTGTTGCTGCATAGTAGTGGAGGATACAGATATCTTTTGGGGAGGTTGTCCATGGGCGTCATGCTGCAGGTCATCATGCTGGTCCTGGTGCTTTCAGTCACTGCATGTGCCGATACCTACCGGTGGGTTGATGAACGGGGAGTCGTTCATTTTACCGACGACCCGGCGGCTGTACCGAAACGGTTCGAACAGAAAGTCAGAATCATTCCCGATGGTGACGCCGCCTCATCGGTGCAGATGAACCCTGCGAAGGAGTCTGCCGCGGTTCCTGCCGCTCCGGCGGCTCCCGTCAGGACCTACGGCGGCCGCGATGAGACCTGGTGGAAGTCCCGCTATGCCGGGCTGCGCTCCGAACTCAAGGAGCTGCAGGCCGCCTTGCAGGCCAAGCAGGCGGAACTGGAGCATGCAAAGCGCATGTACACCCTCTACTCCTACACCCGCAACCGCATCGCCTACCAGGACAAGGAAGCCGAGGTTCGACAGCTGGAAGAGCGCATTGCAACCCTCAATGGTGAGCTGGCCGCCATTGACCTGGATGCT
>CAYSWG010000081.1:0-10296 GCA_964434465.1 uncultured Geobacteraceae bacterium | reverse complement strand
GTACAGAAGCAATTCGGCCAGGGGCACCAGGGCAGTGTGTTCCCCATCCAGAAGAATGGCGCGAATCTTGTCGGCAATGGCACACCCTCCCGGCTCGCGGGTCACAAGCACCGGTAATCCCTGGTCTGCGAAAGAACGGGCGAGGAGTTGCACCTGGGTAGTTTTGCCGCACCCTTCAATTCCTTCGAAGGTTATGAAAAAGGCCATATATTCGGGCTCCAAGGTACTTGGAAATAAGAGCAAAATTATAGGGGAGGGCCGTTTATTAATCAAGATAAAAACCCGTTTCCCATGGCCCTTTTCCCGAGGTTCCTCCGATTTGCAGAAAACGGGTTTCCCTTTGACAGCTCGTAGGGCAGTGCATTTGTGCCCGCAACGCTGGTCAGCTGTCCGGTGCGGGTTCGGGGTGACTATCCTGGGATGTTTTATACCTCGCTTTGACACGGAGCAGCCCGGTGCCCGGGATGGTGCGGCCGGAGCTGCAAGCGTTCAGGCCATATCGTGTTGATTAAAAAGGGGTAGTCCGCTATACTGCACTGTCCTGCCCATGGGTTGTTTGGTGATATGTCGGGTATGCAGAACTGGATGGCGTATGGATAAAGACCTACAGGAAAAGCTTGATCGGTTGGCAAAGGCCATCGGCTACACGTTCACCGACTCGTCAGTGCTGGCGGAAGCATTGACCCATCGTTCATTCGTCAATGAAGCGCACGGTGCTTCGCTCCGCGATAACCAGCGGTTCGAGTTTCTTGGGGACGCCGTCCTTGGACTTGTCATTGGCGGCAGGCTGCTGAGGCTGTTTCCCCTGAGCAGTGAAGGTGAACTTTCCCGAAGCAGGGCGTCCCTGGTGGACGAGAGTACTCTTGCCGTACTGGCGGAACGGCTTGATCTCGGCACCTATCTTCTCCTTGGTCGGGGTGAGGAAAAAACCGGCGGACGGAAAAAGCGCTCCATCCTTGCGGATACCTTCGAGGCTCTTGTTGCCGCCATTTACCTTGACGGTGGACTGCCTGCCGCAGATGCTTTCGTCGACCGGACCTTCGGGCCGCTGCTCGCTGGATGCTTGCAGGGGGGAGCCAACCGGGACGGAAAAACCAGGCTTCAGGAAATCTCCCAGGCGCGCTATGGTGTGGCCCCTCGATATGAATTGGAAGATGTTGCGGGTCCCGACCACGAACAGCAGTTTACTATCAGGGTGCTCATCGGTGGTGCAGTTTTTGGCAGAGGGATAGGCCGTAGCAAGAAGGAGGCGGAACAGGAGGCGGCAGGTGAGGCGCTGGCGCGGATCGGTCATGCCGAATCCTGACGAGTCACCGACCATTGTTCCCTTTTTCATCGCCCATCGTGGTTGTCCCCACCAGTGTGTATTCTGCGACCAGCGAACACTTGCCGGGACAGACGGTGCACTTCCTTCCGCGGCCGCAATGGGGGAGCGGATTGCCGCCTATCGGGCTACAAGCGGGGGACGACCCGTGGAAGTGGCTTTTTACGGGGGCAGTTTTACCGGCCTTGATCATCGCGATCAGTACTTGCTTCTTGAGCCGTTGCAACCGCTGCGGGTTTCAGGTGTGGTTGCATCGGTACGACGCGACCCGATGCTGTCGATGGCATTTCGCTTGATCGGTTGCTGGACCTGGGCGTGGGAACGGTAGAGTTGGGTGTCCAGTCCATGCATGACGGCGTGTTGGCGCAGGCCGGCCGTGGTCATGACAGCGCTGCCGTTGTCCGGGCGGTAGCCTTGTTGCGGGAAAAGGGTCAGACCGTCGGTTTGCAGCTCATGCCCGGCCTGCCTGGCGATGATTTCCACCGCTCATTAAGTTCCTGCGACCGTGTGTTGGCTCTGTATCCTGATTTCCTGCGTATCTACCCGACAGTCGTTCTTGCCGGGACCCCCATGGCCGAGCGCTTCGCCGCCGGGACCTTTCAGCCGATGACGCTGCTGGAGGCTGTTGCTCTGTGCAAAGTGATGCTCCATAAGGCGTTGCGTGCGCGGGTACCGGTCATCCGCATGGGGTTGCAGGCAACCGATGACCTCGGCCGGGCCGGGGTGGTTCTTGCCGGGCCGTATCATCCGGCTTTCCGCCAGCTTGTCCAGTCGGAGCTGTACCATGACCTGCTGGTTACGTTGTTGGCGGCCAGGGAGAAGCGGGAACTTCCCCTTACCGTAAGGTGTGCGCCCTCGCGGATTGCCGATGTGGTCGGCCATGGGCGGGAAAACATCAGGCGGTTGCTCCGTAATCAGGGGGTCTCCGTTGCCGCGGTAGAAGGAGACGCCGAACTGGCTCCCCATGTCGTGAAAATTATTGATGCCGCCGGTGAACGCACCGGTACGATTCTTGACGATCTCCATTACCCATAAAAGGAAGCTACCATGACCGAACAACCGTTCCGATCTGGTTTTGCGGCGATTATCGGCCGACCGAATGTCGGAAAATCGACCCTTTTGAATCGGATTCTCGGTGAAAAGGTGGTAATTACCTCCGACAAACCGCAGACAACCCGCAACCGGATTCAGGGAATTCATAACGAACCCGGTGCCCAGATCATTTTTGTTGACACGCCGGGTGTTCATCCGGCCCGGTCGCGACTGAACCGGTCCATGATGGAAGCGGCGCTTGCAGCCGTAAAAGGTGTCGATGTGGTGCTGCTCCTGGTGGACGCGACAACCTTTGCCAGGGAGCGCGATGAATTACTTCTGAAGATTCTTGCGGATATCCGGGTGCCGGTGATCCTTGTGGTGAACAAGATCGATCTGGTGCCCAAGGAACAACTGCTGGCCGGTTTAGGTGCCTATGCCCAGCTGTACCCCTTTCGGGAGATAATCCCCCTCTCTGCGGCAACCGGTGACGGCGTTCCCCTGCTGGTGAAGCTGGTAGCGGGGCTGCTGCCGGAGGGAGTTCCCTATTTCCCCGATGATATCCTTACTGACTTGCCCGAGCGATTCATTGTTGCCGAAATGATCCGGGAGAAAGTCTTTCGCCAGACCCGTGACGAAATACCCTATGCAACGGCCGTTGTCGTTGACAGCTTCACGGAGCGGTCCGATGGCCTGGTGGCCATTGCCGCGACCATCCTCGTCGAGAGGGACTCCCAGAAAGGAATCATTATCGGCAAGCGGGGAATGATGTTGAAGAAAATCGGCAGCCAGGCCCGGACGGAAATCGAGAGTCTCCTGGGAGCCAAGGTGTTTCTGGAGCTGTTTGTCAAAGTGAGCAGCGGCTGGCGGGAAGACCGGCAGATGTTGCGGGAGTTGGGATACGAATGAGACCGATAGTCGCCATAGTAGGCCGCCCGAACGTGGGGAAATCGACACTTTTCAACCGGTTGCTCGGTCGACGTAAAGCGATCGTCGATGATATGCCCGGGGTTACCCGTGACCGGAACTATGCCCAGGTTGACCGCTTTGATGCGCCCTTCACGCTTATTGATACCGGCGGTTTCGAGCCGGCCAGTGAAGAACGTCTGCTACAGCAGATGCGGGAGCAATCACGATTGGCCATGGAAGAGGCGGATGTCATCCTGTTTGTCATGGATGCCCGAGAGGGGCTGACCGCTGCCGATGAAGATGTGGCGGAGATGCTCCGCCGGGTGGAGAAGCCGGTTTTTTTTCTCCTCAACAAGGTGGAGGGGGAAAAGCAGGAAAATGACCTTGGCGAGTTTTTCGCCTTGGGCATTGAGCGGTATTACCCCATTTCCGCGGAACACAACCGCGGCGTAGGGGACCTGATGGATGATGTCATTGCCGCGTTCCCGCACCGGGGCGGGGAAGATGCTGCAGAGGATGTCACCCGCATTGCCGTTGTCGGGAGACCCAATGTGGGCAAGTCGTCCCTGGTCAATCGTCTGCTCGGGTTTGAACGGGTGGTTGCCAATCCTGTCCCGGGCACGACCCGTGATTCCGTTGACAGTAATTTTACCTGCAATAAGAAACGGTATCTCCTGATTGATACGGCGGGGATTCGCCGCAAGGCACGGATCAGTCTGAAAATCGAAACCTACAGTGCGGTCGACGCGCTGCGCAGCATAGACCGTGCCGATGTGGTACTGGTTGTCATTGATGCCGAACAGGGTTTGACCGAACAGGATTCGCGCATTGCCGGTTATGCCGCAGAAGCTGGGCGCGGCTGCGTAATTGTCGTCAACAAGTGGGATGCGTTACACAAAGACAATGCAACCGTAGGCAGATTCGTCGACCAGATCCGGACTCAGCTCAAACATCTTTCCTATGCACCGATACTCTTCGTCTCGGCCCTTTCCGGTCAGCGCACCGGCAAGATCATGACGACCGTTGACGAGGTAATGGCCCAGTACACCCGCAGGGTTTCCACCTCGGATCTCAACCGGGCTTTCAAGGAAGCGGTTGCCGCCCACCATCATCCCTTGTACCAGGGACGCAGGGTCAAGTTCTATTACACCACCCAGGTGGGGACCAAACCTCCGACCTTCGCCATTTTCACCAACTGTCCCGACGGTATCGAAGAGTCCTATGAACGGTTCCTGGCCAACAGTCTGCGTGAATCCTTCGGCTTTTCCGGGACACCGCTGCGCTTTCTTTTCAGGGGGAGGGACCGTTCGTGACGGCAGGAGCAAATTTCTTTACTTGACGTAGTGTATGGTTTATTCTTGCCCAGCCGCTACAGGCCTCGTTTTCGGGCAAAAATTACGCCCGGGTGCCGGGGTCGGTTTCTGTGCTGCTGAAAGATTCCCCGGTGGTTTTTTGTGGCGCCCTGCTGCAATGTCATACCTTGGGGATTCTGCTGCGATTTGTCGTTTTCTGTGTGGCAAAGAAACGTTTTCCTTGGGAAACGTATTTCCGAAGACAGTGCTGTGCCCTGTCCTGAGACGGAGCTGTGCCCAATGAGTCTTGTCGGCAATTTGGAAGACCTGGGTCTCGGAGAGATCCTCCAGATAGTAAGCCTGAGCAGAAAATCAGGTATTCTCTCCCTGTTCAGTAAAGGGCGCGAAGGGAAAATCGTCTTTCGCCAAGGCCAGGTTATCAGCGCGGCAATCGACGGCGTCCTGCCCCATCTGGGAAAACTGCTCGTAAAGAAAGGGATAATCGACAACGCAACGCTCGGCCGGGCCCTCACTCTCCAGAAACAGGGCGGCAACAGGGATCGTTTAGGCGATATCCTGACGCGGCAGTTCTCCGTCCAGGCAGATACCATCGATGATGTTGCCCGCGAACAGATCGAAAAAGCGGTTTATACCTTCTTTACCTGGGATGAGGGTTCCTTCGATTTTGAACTGCGCGACAATGCCGATGAGGGGAGCGGGCAGGGCATCGAAACAGACCAGTATGTGCTGGGAACAGGAGTTAATCCTCAGTTTCTGGCAATGGAAGGTTCCCGTATTCTTGACGAACATCGCCATCGGGGTGACGGTGACGCCGACTCCATGGGCAGTGAAGACGAATCACTGGAGCTGGACACCTGTGATATCGCTTTTGATCTCATACAAAACGATCCGGAACCGGCAGTGACGGCTGATTCCGGCAGAACCGAGGGCCGTGTTGTCGTGCTGGTTGACGATGATGATTCGGTACGCGCCGCACTGGTGAATCTTCTGAATGGCTGGGGGTATGCGGTCCATGACTTTGCCAAAACGGAAGACACCCTTATAAAAATAGACTTCCTCTATCGCGACGGTTGTCGTCCCCGTGTGCTGGTGGATCTGATCATGCCCCGTATGGACGGATCGGGCATACTTGGTGGAATCGAACTGGTCGACCTGCTCCACGACAATTTCCCCGATCTTGCGGTGTTCGTCATGGCTGATCATCACACCAGCAGTGCCGAGCAGAAAATCGCCGAAAAGGGGTATCCACTTCTCCGTAAGCCCCGTAAGACCGAGTTCACCGATGAAGGGGTTTTCCAAGCTTTTGCCGAATGTATCCGCAGCGCTTTTGAGGGCCCGTCTCCCGGTGACGCAGTATCAGTGCCGCAGCAGACCATAAGCCTTGCCGATGAATTATGCCGGGAAATCGGCGAGGAAATTCTTCCGGTCGCGGAACAGTCCCGGCAGGGATTCGGCGTATCCCTTCTGCGGAGCATGCTCGAGGAGTTGAATAACCCCTCCCTTGATGGAGGAGTTATTCTGCTGGTGTTGCGTTTTGCCGCTGAGTTCATCAACCGGGCGGTGATTTTCATTGTCAGGGAAGAGTTCATAATCGGTCTCGGACAGTTTGGCATCACGGTGCCGGACGGTTGTGCCGATGGCCGGGTGCGGGACCTGCGGATTCCCGTTGCCGGTGATCATTTGTTTCGTCAGGCGATCGAGGCAAAATTCCCTTTGAAAATTCCATCGGTATCCAGTGAATGGAACCGCTATTTCTTTGCCAAGATTGGCGGTGGCATGCCGGAGGAAGTCTTTCTTGGCCCCATAATCAGTGAAGGGAGAGTCGTCGCCCTGTTGTATGGTGATAACCTGCCGGAGGCCGCACCTATCGGCGACACGGATTCTCTGGAAATATTCCTTTCCCAGGCGGGCCTTGCCATGGAAAAGACCCTTCTGCAGCGTAGACTGAAGGAAAAGGCCCGGGAGCGCTCGTGAAAACTATTCTCATAACCGAAGATTCGCCCTCCATGCGTTCACTGCTGACCGCTGCCATCGAGAGCCTGGAAGGGTTCCGGGTGGTTGAGGCTTCCAGCGGTTTTGAAGCGTTGCGCCTGCTGCCGCGTCAGCAGTTCGATTTGATAATCACTGATATTAATATGCCCGATATCAACGGCCTTGAACTGATCAGCTTTGTGCGGAACAATCCCAACTACCGCACCATTCCGCTTTTTATTGTTTCCACTGAAGGAAGTGTCGGCGATCTCGAGCGCGGCATGGCCCTCGGCGCCAATGAATATCTGGTAAAACCATTTAATCCCGAGAACTTGCAGAGACTGGTCCTGAGTTATTTAGGTTGATGGGTTTCACACTGATGTGACGGAAAGGCAGTAATGGTGGATTACCGTGAACAGTCAGGGGGGGCCGCGGCAGACTTTCTTGCTGAGGCTGAGGAAATCATCGAACAGTTGAGTTCCGACCTGCTCGTCCTGGGTGATTCCTCCGATCGTGACGAATATCGTCCCGAGACGGTAAATTCCATATTCCGAAGCGCCCACTCCCTTAAGGGGTTGGCTGGCATGTTCGGCTATGATGCCGTTGCCGACCTGGCCCATAATCTGGAAAGTCTCCTGGATTGCCTCCGCCTCGGCAAGGTTCAGCTGAACAGCGGTGTCCTGGCTGTTCTGTTCGATGCACTTGAGGTCCTCGGCACCATAGTCCGGACCGTTGGCGACGACACCGGCGGCAGGTTTGATCTGGCACCGGTCATGGAACGGATTGCCGGCTGCATTGCACTGGCGCGAGGGGAACGGGGCGCTCTTGACCCGTGCCACCGGGGTATTTCCGGAAAGATCCTCCAGTCGCTGACGGAGTATGAAGAGCACCGTCTGCACGAGAACATCGCCAGGGGCAGATACCTGTATCTGATTCATGCGTCCTATTCCCTTGACACTTTTGACCGGGAACTGGGCGCCCTGGTCGAAGAACTCAATCGGCACGTGGAGATAATCAGTACCCTGCCCAGCGCGGGTGAAGATGCGGACAATTGTATCGCCTTTGATATCCTGGTTGGTGCAAGGGACCCGTGGTCGACGTACGCCTCGTTACAGCTGCTGCAGGGAGCCGTTATCGAATCGCTGAACGGGGAGACGGCGGGGTCACCCGGGATAACGACCCAGTCATCGGCCAGTGGGCCTGACGATAGTGCGCCGGCTTCTTCAGGTCCTCCCCCTGTTGCGGAAACTGACAGCAGGGATCACACCGTGCGTAGCGCTTCCCGCACCATGCGGGTTGATATTGCCAAGCTTGATGAACTGATGAATATCGTCGGTGAACTGCTGCAGTACCATGGTACGGTGGGGCAGATAGCTGAAGCGCTCCGTGCGGACGGAGTCTCCGGTCTGGCGATTGAGCTGGCAAAAACGGCAAAAGGCATGGAGCGCAAGCTCAATGATCTGCAGAAACGGGTCCTTGAGGTGCGTATGGTTCCCGTTGGTCAGCTTTTTGAGAAATTATCGCGCATTGTCCGGCGCATATCCCGGGAGCAGGGGAAGAAGATAGCTCTGCGTACCTCCGGCACCGACACGGAACTTGACAAGATGATTGTTGAGGACATTGCCGATCCCCTCATGCATATCATTCGCAATGCCATTGATCACGGCATCGAGTCTCCGGAGGAGCGGCTAGCGTGCGGCAAGGATCAAACCGGAACGATCAGCCTCTCATCCCGACAGCAGGGGAATCATGTGGTGATTGCCATCGCTGATGACGGTCGGGGAATCGATCCGGAAATCATCGGGCACAAGGCTGTTGAGCTCGGACTGGTGCCTACGGTCGAGGGGCTTTCCCTCCAGGAAATCCTCGATCTTATTTTTCTTCCAGGGTTTTCCACCGCCGACCAGGTGAGCGATGTTTCGGGCCGTGGTGTGGGTATGGATGTGGTCGCCAACAATATCGAGGCAGTGTCCGGGACGGTGGAGATTGCCAGTGTTCCCGGCGCAGGAAGCACGGTGACCATCACGCTGCCCATCACCCTGGCAATCATCAAGGCTTTGCTGGTTCGTGTTGCCGATGGGGATTATGCTATTCCGGTCACTGCCATCAGGGAAACAGTATCTCTGGAGGAATTGTCCGTTTTCACCATCGAACACAGGGAAATGGTACAGGTGCGGGAGATGACGCTGCCCCTGGTGCGGCTGGATCGGTTCTTCGCTACGGAGCGTCCGGACATGGCCACTGCAGCCCCCTTTGCCGTGGTAGTGGGTGAGGGTGACAAGCGGCTTGGGATTGTCGTTGACGACCTGCTGGGCCAGCAGGACATCATCATCAAACCCCTTGGCGAACTGTTTGCTGCAGTGGCCGGCGTAGCCGGAGTGACAGATTTGGGAGACCAGCGGACAATTCTTGTGCTTGATGCGGCGGGAATTGTCTCTGAAGTCACCTGTGGCGGGGTCTGAGGTGTACAAGCAGTTCTACGGATTCAGGGAAAAACCCTTCAGCAAAACGCCCGACCCGCGTTTCCTCTACCTGGGCAAAGACCATGAGGAGGCCCTGGCCCGTCTGCTTTATGCGGTGGAGGAACGTGAGCTTGCTTTGCTGACGGGTGCCATCGGCAGTGGCAAAACAACCATTTCCCGAGCGTTGATGGATAGTGTCGGGGTTTCCTGCCGGTTTTGTATCGTGTTCAATCCCGTCATGCAGCCTGACGAGTTTCTGAGAACTCTGGCGCGTGACCTGGGAATTAGCCGGCCATCCCACCAGAAGGATGACCTGCTCAGAGAGTTGACCACTACCCTGTATGCCTGCCATGAGCAGGGAGTGGTGCCGGTCGTTATAATCGATGAGGCCCAGATGATACCCGATCGGGGCATTTTCGACGAGTTACGGCTTTTAACCAATTTTCAACTGGATGATCGCAACCTGCTTTCGGTGATCATCATGGGACAGCCGGAATTGCGCAACCGTCTCGCCGATCCGGCCTATGAGGCACTCTGTCAACGCATTGGCATCCAGTATCACCTGAATCCCCTCGATCTGGAGGAAACCCTGGCGTATCTGGATAGACGCCTCACCGTGGCAGGTGGCCCTGCGGGGCTGTTTTCCCCGGATGCAGTGCTGCGCATATTCCAGTTGTCGGGGGGTGTGCCCCGACGGATAAACACTATTGCCACCCATGCGCTTCTGGAGGGTTTTGCCAGGGATGCCGGAATCATAGATTTCAGCGTCATCGACGCGATCTCTACTGAACTTATGCAGGAGCAGAGGCAGTGTATGCAATGAATCTTGCCGAGATCCGTAAAAAAGCACGTTTGTCCCAACCGGTTGCCGAGGCGCCAGTAAGCCGGACCGCTACTGGCGTTGAGCATCCGGGTTCCGGGGAACGGTCGGATTGCCCCGCTGCCGAGCCTATTTCCGGGAGGGCCGCCGCTGCCGCTGGTGAGGACGCTGCCGAAGGTCGTTTCAGGCCGGGTGGCGTGGATGCGCTTCCAGCCCACATGGACCCGCTGGCCGTATTGCTCGCCGGTCGACAGTCAGCCGGGCTGGCCCTGGTCGAGGTTGCAGGCCAGCAGGTCCTTCAGCTTCACGTCCTGCGCCTCGGTGAGGTTCTCGGGGCGCTTGAGCAGACACCAGCGCGCCCCGGTGAGCACGGGGCGCTTCCCCTTGGTCTTCAGGGCCTTGACCTCCTTGGCCCGCACCTCGTCGATGGCTTTCGACAGGTGGCTCATGATGTGGAACCGGTCG
>CAYSWG010000080.1:0-10364 GCA_964434465.1 uncultured Geobacteraceae bacterium | reverse complement strand
ATGTAGCAAATTTAATGCTAAATTGCCAATATTTTTTACACCGGCGACCTGCTGCGGCGTAGAAAACAGCCCCGGCACTCCACCATGCGCGGACAGCACCAGGGGTTTCAGGCAAAAAAAACCCCCTGCCCGACAGGGCAAGGGGTGTATCTACTGGTAAACTGCATGGGTCGGAGCCTGGCCAAGATCTCGCATAAAAGGAGACAGAAAGCAGACAGGATCGCTCCAGGCATCATAACCATGCGTTTCGGTTCGGTATGGTCCTACGGCACCTCTATGTCATGACCGTGGTTGCCCGTGGTCTAACATCCGGCGTAATGCTTGCGTTACCTACCACTCACCAGTTGCCTGCTTCAAGAAAAGCCCAATACCAACCTACTCCAGCACAACAAGCAGTGTCTGCTTAGCGAATTACGGTAAGACCTGCTGCAGCAACATTTTCCGGATCGATTTCGATTCTGTACATACCGGAGTTGCCGGAGTTGTCCTGGTCAACGATGATCGCGTTGTCAAGCACGTTCATTACGTTTGCGCAGTAACCGGTTTCATACTTTACGACGTTGCCTTTTTTGAACGGAAGTGCCATGGTGATTCTTCTCCTTTCGAAATGGGTCCCCATGCATTGGGGCCGGTGAATTCAGGCCACCCGTTTGCCGACCACCGGCAAGGGTTGCCTGAAGCAGAAACGGATACAGTGTGGCATCGTGCGCCGCAAACAAGGACGCCCTGAAAACATATATCAGCAAACAGCCACTGATTTTAGTGGATGTATACAACCCATGTCAACACGAAAATTATCGACCTGGCCCCGGCAACAATCTTGAATTGCTCACCCTTTTGCCCCGGCCCCCGGGGCAGGAATCCGTAAAATGTATTGAAACATCCAATCGTTGGCGCTATTATCCCACCCTGGCATCGGCTTGGCCCACCAACCGGCAGGCAGCACAAGAACCCAGGCCGGTACTGTTTTCCCATACCAACGAGGAGGCTCTCACATGCAATTCCAGTTTTCGATCCCCAGTTCCGTAGCGTTTGCTCCCGGTTGCGCCGTAACCGTCGGCCACCTGCTCCGGGGACTTGCGGTAAAGAAGGTGCTGTGCGTTTATGACAACGGCCTTGATCAAAACGTCATCATTGACAGAATAACGGCAGCCCTGACCGCGGCAAAGCTCGAAGTAACCCCATGGGATGGTGTTATTGCCAGCCCCACCGATGTCATTGTCGAAGAGGGAGCCCGCATGGCCCGGGAAGCGGAGATCGAGGCAATTGTCGCGGTCGGCGGCGGCAGCGCCATCGACACGGGCAAGGCCATCGCCCTGCTCATGACCAACGAATCACCCATCAACCTTTACGAAGGCATGAATCAGGTGGAAAAGCCGGGGGTGCCGGTAGTTGCCATCCCGACGACGGCCGGTACTGCCAGTGAAGTCACCTCCTTCACCATCATCACCGACACGACAAAGCAGAAGAAGATGGTCATCGGCGGGAAAAACGTCGGAGCACGCGTCGCCCTGATCGATCCGCTCCTGACCATCAGCATGCCGCCGGCGCTCACCGCAGCCACCGGCATGGACGCCCTGACCCACGCCATAGAAGCCTATCTTTCCCGGGGTGCCTCCGTGCCGACCGACATCAATGCCCTGAAGGCCATTGAACTGATCAGCCGCAACCTGCTGACCGCCGTGGCAAACGGCACCGACACCGAGGCGCGCACGGCAATGATGCTGGGCAGCATGCTGGCCGGTTTTGCCTTCAACTCCGCCGGGCGCGGACTGGCGCACTCCATAGCCCACCCGCTCAGCGTACACTGCGGCTTGCCCCACGGCGTGGCCAACGCAGCGGTACTGCCCCATGTCATGGCCTTCAACGGTGCAGAAGAACCGGAACGAATCCGGGAAATCGGCATAGCCATGGGTCTGGCCGTAACCAATCTTTCCGCCGAAGCTGCCGTGGAGAGAACGGTCAGTGCCGTTGCCGAACTGGCCGGCAGCATCTGCATTCCGAGTCTGGAAGAGACCGGTGTTTCCCGCGACGACTTCGACCGCATCGCCACGGACGCCCTTGAAGAAGTGAGTACCATTTTCAACCCCCGCGACCCCAGCAAGGAAGACATCCTGGCCATCCTCGACGCGGCGTTCTGACAGCACCTGGACCAAGCGGGCAGAGAATCACACACCAACGCCTGACCACTACAGATGGTTAGGCGTTGGTGTCCCAATTGCCCCCATGACATCGGCAGACACTGCCAGTCAACTGCCACAGGTCGCCCTTACGACAGACTTTTGCCGCCCTGCTTCCCGGGTGCACCCTGCCGGCGCTCCGCATCTTCCTCACCACCCGTCGGCCAACCCCTGACCGCAATGGCCAGGTAGCGCAGCGCATCCACAGCCAGTTTCGACATGACATTCGCCAGATATTTTATCAGTTCGCAGAGCATCCAGAACACCGCACCAAGCAGCACGATGAACAACGCTTTCAGGATCACCGTACCAGCCCCGAGATTTGCGGTCCCACTCCAGATCATCTGTAGAAATTGCATCTTCGCCCCCTTATCCGTAATAAACCGAACTCGTTCGGACAGATCCGCCACACACCATCGAGAACGTCACCCTGCTTTTGCCTTTGCAAGTGTAACACATCTCGAAACCCGGCGCCCGGGCAGATAGCGATTCATGAAACAGTCGACCGGGCCGGAGCCTGCAGCACCGGAATTTTCGCCCCGGGCGCCTGCCTTCACCTGCACCGATAAGCTGTTGACAAAAAAAGCGTAACCCGCTATAAAGGCCACTTGTCGGGATGTAGCGCAGCCTGGTAGCGCACTTGCTTCGGGAGCAAGGGGCCGCTGGTTCGAATCCAGTCATCCCGACCATCCAAGACCATTACAAAAGGGACTTCCCGGCGGGAAGTCCCTTTTTTCGTTTGTCGTGCACTATCGGCATGCCGGCGGAAACAAAATCCATGCAAAAAAGAGCGCTCCATGGAGCGCCCAGGATAGCGGCAGGCGGGGCCGAACGACCATGTCCCGGGATCAGGGCACTGCCTGCCATGCCCGGCACACTGCACCGATGGTGTCGGCACGGGTGAGAAGCGCGGTAATGGCCTCGCCGGAAACGGGCGGACTGAACAGAAAGCCCTGGGCCTCGGCACAGCCCTGGTCGCGCAGAAAAGCAAGCTGCGCTTCATGCTCCACCCCTTCGGCAATGACGCTCAGGTTCAGACTCCGGGCTACGGCGATGATCGCCTGAGCTATGGTCTCGGCGTTTGAATCAATGCCCAGCTTGCCGATGAAGGTTCGGTCGATTTTCAGGGCATCCAGGGGCAGCCGCGTCAAATGACTCAAGGACGAGGAGCCGGTACCAAAATCATCAAGGGCAATGCGAATTCCCATGGCACGCATCTGCTCGAGGATTGCGCTGTTTTCCGCCACGTTGCCCGCAAGCGCCCCTTCCGTCAGCTCTAGCTCAAGAAACGCGGGAGCCAGGCCGGTTCGCTGCAGCACCCCCTGCACATACTCGACAAAGTTGCGCCGACTGAGCTGATGTTTGAAAAGATTGACGGCAACAGTCAGCGGCGGCAAACCGAGTTCCTGCCAGGCTCGTGCCTGGCGGCAGGCCGTTTCCAGAACCCATTCGCCAATGGCAACGATCAGACCGGTCCGCTCAGCCACGGGAATAAACTGGCTGGGTGAAATCGTTCCCAGAACCGGATGGCGCCAGCGGGCCAGCGCTTCGACGCCGACCATTCTGCCGGTGGCAATATCCAGCTTCGGCTGGTAGACCAGTGACAGCTGGTTCTTTTCGAGAGCCGAGTGGAGCCCCCTCTCGATGGTCAACTCTTCCGTCGATGCTGCGTTCATGGCCGGTGCGTAGAACTGGAACATGTTCTTGCCCTTCTCCTTGGCCGAGTACATTGCATAATCAGCATACCTGAAAAGGGTTTCGATGTCGTCGGAATCCAGCGGGCACAGGGCAATGCCGATGCTTGCGGAAACAGGGAACTGCTGCCCTTTGAGCGTGAAGCCATGGCGGAAGCTCTCCAGAATCCGCCGGGCTACCCGTGCCGCATCTTCGGCACATCTGATCTCGGAAAGGAGAATTGCAAACTCGTCACCGCCGAAGCGGGAAATGATCCCGCAGGCAACGGCATCGGCAGGACGCCCGATCGTGTCCATTGTCCGGACACAGGTGGCAAGCCGTCCCGATACCTGGCGCAGCACGTTGTCCCCTTCGCCGTGACCAAGGGTATCATTGATTGTCTTGAAATTGTCCAGATCGAGGAACATCAGGGCAACAAGGCTGTCGTGACGCCGGGCATGGGAAATGGCATGGTCAAGTTGGGTGCGGAAAAAGGTCCGGTTGGGCAGGTTGGTCAATCCGTCGAAGTAAGCGAGGTGGCGGATGCGCTCTTCGGAAAGCTTTCGCTCGGTAATATCCCGGACGATGGCCAGGACGTGATCTGCACCACTGACGGCAAGGCGGGCCTCGAAGGCATAGCGAACCCCGTCCAGGGTCAGTTCATACTCAAAATGCTGAACCTCGTCCTTGGCAAGCGCCCGCTCAAGATGGCGCAGGGTCAGTTCGGCAGCATCATCCGGGAGAAATTCCGCCAGATTCCTGCCGATATGGCGGCGAAACGGCAGCAGCGGCTCCACATCCTTCGGAGCCTTGAAGTCCAGGAGCGTACCGGACCGCCCCAGCTGAAAAATCATGTCCGGAATGGCATGGAGCAAGGCCCGGTTCTTTGCTTCGCTGGCCAGTAGCTCGCCGAGGACCGTGCTGGAGCGGATGACATAGCGGATGGTATGGATCAGCACCGGCCAGTTGATGGGTTTGACGACAAAGTTGGTCGCCCCCACGGTGAAGGCACGCTCAATGGACTCCACATCATCAAGTCCGGTCATCATCAGCACCGGCGTGAACTCGCCGCCGGGAAGGCTCCGCAGGGCGGCACAGACCTGAAAGCCATCCTGCTCCGGCATCATCACATCAAGCAGCACCACATCCGGCCGCTGTTGCCGGTACCGGCCCAGGCCTTCGGCGCCGTTCGCCGCAGCCACAACCTGGAAGCCCGCCATTTCCAGCGCGTGACAGGCCAACTGTCGTATCATGGCGTCATCGTCGATGACCAGAACCAGAGGCATTACTCTATACTTTGAATTTTCTGCCATCATTTCCTCAGCCGGAGAGACTCCAGGCCATTGCCCAGCCCCCCCTGACAGAACCGCGCACCAAGCCAACCAGAGCAGGAAGATATGGACATAATATCTCTAAAAAATAAATAAGCAAGCAATTTATTTTTTAGAGATATTATTTTGTGCTCAAGCGAGTGCTTTACCCGGCCCCGCCAGGCAAGCACTGCGGCAATACGGAGATAACAACCCCATTAAGTACTGTTATATCAGCACTATTTCCCAACTGCCCGTTGGCGGCACCCCGTGACACCACAAGAAGCCTTAATATCTTTCAGAGATATTTGTATGGATAAAAATACGTCAAGATTAGTCGGCACACAAAAACAGCGGGTGATAACACCCCGACAGTCTGCTATACTGTTCGCACAAGGAACGCAAAACGCTGTGCAGACGGCGCTGCGCCTGCAATAGCGTTCCGAGCGGCACGTGCAGGCCCGGCATCGTGCCAGCGGGGGATTCTGCCGGGAGCAGCATGCGTGCAGGGACTTTTCTTCGCCAAAGAAAACAATACCGAAATTGCCGACTGTTGACAAGGAGAGACCAGCCACGCAGAGCACTTTCCGCCATCCCCCGTGAAACCGGCGGAGCCGTCATCGAAGGAGGACCACACCATGAAACCCTCTCTCGTCCTGGCAGCACTCCTGTGCTGCATTGCCTGCGGTGACGTCCAAGCCGCAGATCTCTCCATTGGCAGTGTCAAGACCGCCAGGGGCACCACCCTCATCACCCGCGAGAACATGGTAATCGTTCCGCAGAACGGCACCAGGCTCCAGCGCAGGGACACATTGACAACGGGCGCCAACGGCGTCCTGGCAGTTGTTTTCAAAGACGACACGATTCTCGCCATGGGCCCGGACAGCAAGATCGTCCTGGACGACTTTGCCTTCTCCCCGGCAGAGGGAAAACTTTCGTTCATCACCAGGATGCTGCGGGGCACCGTCAGCTGCATGACGGGAATCATCGCCAGACTGGCGCCGGAGGCGGTGCGCTTTGAAACTCCGGTAGCCCTTATCGGCATTCGCGGCACGAAGTTTGCCGTTCGTGTGGAAGGAGCCGAAGAGTAAACATTCCGCCGTGGGCGCCCGTAACCACAGGGAGGGTTATGCCGTGACACGTTTCACCTGCACGATCTGTTCGGTGCTGCTTTCGCTGACGGCCTGCTCCGGGACACGGAGCGTCGTCGTACTGCTTCCGGATGCGGCTGGCAAGACCGGACAAATTACCGTTACCAACGCCGCCGGCTCGCAACTGCTGCAGCAACCTTTCCACGCCACGGAGATCGTCTCGTCCGACCAGGGGCCGAAACCGCCGAAACCCATGGATGAACGCACTGTTGCCGACACCTTTGGTGACGCCCTTGCCGCCCTGCCGGCCCCGCCGCTCCACTTTGCCCTCTATTTCAAGACCGACACCACCGAACTGACCGATGAGTCCCGGGCACAACTCGCCAGAATTCTGCCGGCCATCGCCGAACGTACTTCCAGTGATGTGAGCATTGTCGGCCACACGGACCGGGTCGGCGACCAGGGCTATAATTACCGGCTTGGCCTGGAACGGGCGCTGCTGGTTCGGAAAATCATCCTTTCCCTTGGCGTCAATCCCGACTACATCGAAACCACATCCCATGGCGAGAACAACCCCCTGGTGGCCACGCGTGATGAGGTCCCGGAGCCGTGCAATCGTCGGGTCGAGGTTGTCGTTCGCTGATGCGTCTCGGTCAAGGAGAAGGATTGAACCATGTCATATAGTGCGGTCCGCCAGGCCCTGCTGGCCAAACCGAAGACCGTGCGGCCCTGGATTGCTGCCGCCGGAATCTGCGTTACGGCATCCGTGGCGCTCCTTGCCTTGGCCAAGCCACCGTTTTTTCGATTCCTCGAGGGGAAAACCTACGACTCCCTGCTGCGCAGCCAGCAGCAGACCAGCATTGCGTCACCAACCACACCGTTAATTATCGATATTGACGAGCAGAGTCTGGCGCGATTCGGCCAGTGGCCCTGGCCCCGCTACCGCATTGCCCAACTCCTGGAGAAAACCCATCGCCTCGGCGCGAGAAGCATTGCCCTGGACATGGTTTTTCCCGAACCCGACCGCACATCCCTGGCGGTGGTCCGGGAGGATTTCCGCCGGCAGTTCGACCGGACTCTCGATCTGACAGCCATCCCGGAACAGTTTCTGGACAACGACCTGATCCTTGCCGAAACACTCCGCCGCGGGCCCTTCATTCTCGGCCACGCCTTTCTTTTTTCCGGTCAAACGGAGGGGACGTCGACACGCTGCCCCATCAAATCCATTCAGGCCGTCACCGTGGGAACAGCATTACCCGGAGATCTCCCGGCGCACCTGTTTGCCGCTACGGGGTCAACCTGCAGCCTGGAGAGCCTGGTCCGTGCCGCCCCGGCTTCAGGCTTCTTCAACGTCATTCCCGATGATGACGGCGTTCTCCGCCGGGCCCCCCTGCTGATCACCGAAAACGGAAAGATTTACCCCAGCCTGGCACTGGCCGCGGTCATCCAGGCCTTCAGCATCAGGCACGTCGCCCTGGCAACCGGCGAAAGCGGCCTGACCGGCATCCGCCTTGATTCCACGAGCATACCCGTCGACGCCCGTGCCAATCTCCTGTTGCGCTTTCCCGACTCCCCACGGCAGTTCAATCGTATTTCCGCGGCGGACATTCTCCTGGACCGGACCCCCCGCTCCGCCCTTGCCGGCAAGATCGTCTTTGTCGGCACATCGGCGGTCGGCCTTGAGGAACACCGCACCACCCCTCTCGCCTCGGCAATGCCCGGGGTAGAAATTCACGCAACCATCGCCGACAACATCATCCGCAAGAACTTTTTCAGCCGGCCTGCATGGGCGCCGGGTTTGGAACTGCTCCTGGTGCTCCTCTGCGGTGTTGCCAGTGCGCTGCTGCTCGCCTGGACCCGATCACTCCTCAGCCTGGCGGTCATTGCCGGCTCTGCCGCAACCCTCTGGTTTGCTTCCCGGTGGCTGCTCACCACGGAGGGAATTTTCCTTTCCCCCCTGTTTCCCCTGCTGACCTTGGGAACCAACTTCACCGTCCTGACCTTCCTCAAGTATCTGCGGGAAGAGCAGACGGTTAAGTTCCGCGACCGAGAGCTCGTCGCCATGCAGAACTTCACCATCCAGTGCCTCGCCGCACTCACCGAAACCAGGGACAGTGAAACGGGCCGGCACATCGAACGCTGCCAGCACTACGTGAAACTGCTCGCCGACCATCTGGCCACACAGGCGAAGTTCGCCGGCGCCCTTGACGAAGAAACCATCGACCTCCTCTATCGCTCCGCTTCACTGCACGATATCGGCAAAGTGGGCGTGCCGGACCGCATTCTCATGAAGCCAAGCACCCTGACTGAGGAAGAGTACCGGGAGATGAAGAAGCACACCATTTACGGCCGTGAAGCCATTCAGCGGGCTGAAAAGATCTACGGGCAGAAGGTCAATGATTCGTTCCTGCAGTTCGGTAAGGTGGTTGCCTATTCCCACCACGAAAAGTGGGATGGTTCCGGATACCCGGAAGGCCTGGCCGGCGAAGATATTCCCCTGTTCGGCCGGATCATGGCCCTGGCCGACGTGTATGACGCCCTCATCTGCAAGCGCCGCTACAAACCCTCCTTCAGCCACGAGGATGCCATGGCGATCATTTCCCACAACCGGGGACGCCATTTCGATCCCCTGGTGGTAGATGCCTTTCTGGAAGTCCAGGAAGAATTCCGCAAGGTCGCCCGGCAATTGCCCGACGAATGATCCCGGCAGGTCGTCCGGCCTCGCCGGAGGCCGTGCTTATCGAGAGCAGCAGGCAGGATCTCCTGCAGGTTCCAGCCGGAAACTCCCTTTTGCTTCCCAAGGGAAATAGTGCTATTTTTATCATCCCGGACCACGGGCGGACTGCCGCACAGGTGCCGTTTCCCGCAAATCACCCGAGGAGCACCCATGGACCCCAGCATGCTGCGCACCATCCTGCACCGTCTCCAGCGGGGAGATAGTTCCGTTGACGAGGTCATGGACCGCTTGCGGCACCTCCCCTTCGAAGACATAGCCGATGCCAGCATCGACCATCACCGCGCCATTCGCCAGGGATTTCCCGAGGTAATCTATGGGGAGGGCAAGAGCAGCGAACAGATTGAGCGGATCATTGCCGCCCTTCTGAAACAGGGTAACACCATCCTGGCCACCCGGCTCGACAACGACAAGGGCGCAAAGCTGCAACAGGCCTTTCCCGACAGCAGCTACCATGCGCTGGCACGTTGCCTGACCATCGAACGGCACCCGGTCCCGATCAGGGGGCGGGGCACCATACTCGTCATCGCCGCCGGCACGTCGGACCTTCCGGTAGCGGCTGAGGCGGTCATTACCGCCCGGCTGCTGGGCAACCATGTGGAGGAACTGTACGATGTGGGGGTTGCCGGTCTGCACCGGTTGCTGGGCAAAAAGGACCTCCTGTTCTCGGCGGCGGTACTGATCGTCGTTGCCGGCATGGAAGGGGCGCTCCCCTCGGTGGTCGGCGGCATGGTTGGCCGGCCGGTGATCGCCGTACCCACGTCCGTTGGCTACGGTGCATCTTTCGGCGGCATCGCCGCCCTGCTGGGCATGCTCAACTCCTGTGCCGCCGGCGTGACGGTAGTCAATATCGACAATGGTTTCGGCGCCGCCTGCGCCGCAAGCCGTATCAACAGAAACGAGTAGCGCTCCCCGAAAGGTGCTGACGTGAAAATCCTCTACTTCGATTGCCATGCCGGTATCTCCGGCGATATGACCGTCGGGGCGTTCCTCGACCTGGGCGTACCCCTGACAGTGCTGGAAAACGCCCTGGCTCTGCTGCCCCTGCCCCGGGACCGCTACCGGCTCAGCGCAACAGCCACGGCACGCCGCGGAATCAGTGCCACCAGGTTCTCTGTTTCGACAGGCCGTGAACACCACCACCGCCACTACGGCGACATCGTTGCCCTGATCGGCGACAGCACTCTCCCCGAACCGGCCAAGGACACGGCCCGGCGCATCTTCCGGCGGCTGGCCGAAGCCGAGGCAAAAGTCCATGGCGTAGCATTGGAGGAAGTCCACTTCCACGAGGTGGGAGCTCTCGATTCCATCATCGACATCGTCGCCACGGCCGTCTGTTTTCATCACCTGGGTATCGAAGCCGCCTGGGCAGCAC
>CAYSWG010000079.1:0-10371 GCA_964434465.1 uncultured Geobacteraceae bacterium | reverse complement strand
AGGACGTATATACCGATACTCTGCAAGCACTCTAAAATATATGAGCATTTGCCGTCAACTCAAATAGTTTTCATCGGGAAACGGTTCTTTTTGATTCGTTCTGCAGCCTCACCCTTCTGGCAGCCCACGCTGTCCACCCTGAGAGCATGGTGCCGTCCTTGCTGTGTCAATCAGCGGACTCGCTTGTGGGGGTACCCGGGCACGCCTCCGCGCACTCCCTTGATTTCCTGGCCAGGACTCGTAATCCCACGGTTCACGGCAGGAAACGGTCATTTTTTCTGCCGGAACAGCTGTCCGCCCGGCGGGGGGCTTTACGGACATCGTAATAAAAACAAATGGTTGCATGTTGACGCCTCGGGGATTTCCGTCAATAAATTGTATTTTGACCGATGGCTGTGTATAATCGGCGCCTGTTTCACAATTATCAATCTGCGAGGATACCCATGAAAAAATCGTGCTTACTGCTGCTGGCGCTCCTTGCTTCCCTTAGCTGTGGATTTGACTGGTCATTCGGTTTGACGGGCAAGTGTTTGCAAGCAAAAAAGATGGTCAGTGCGCTTGAGGCACTTCCCACGGCACTGGAGCGGGAACAGGCGGAGAAAAGAATTCTGGAGCTGTGCCCCTCCGGCGCGGCAGGCCATTTTGTTCGGGGACTTCGTGCCGAACGTAATGACGATCTGGATGCCGCCCTCGAGGAATATCGGGAGGCGGTCAAGGCCGATGCTTCCTTCCCCCAGGCACAAGGCAACCTTGGCGCAGTTTACTCCCGGAAGGGAATGTATGACGAGGCGGCGGTTGAGCTGACCAAGGCGCTGTCCGTCGGCAGCAATTCCCGTTACCACACGGCGCTTGCAGTAATATATGCGGAAAAGAAGATGTATCCTCTCGCCCTGTACCATTACGGTGAGGCTGCCAAGAGCAGCCCACACGATCCGACCCCCCTTGTGGGCATGGCGGAAATTTATCGCAAACAGGGTCTTTTCGAGCAGGCCGGCAAGCAGAATCTCGAGGCACTCGCCCTCGACGCTGCCAACGAGGATGCCCGCCTGAGCATGGTTTCCCTCTACCTGGATACTAACCGGGCTGACAAGGCCATTGATGAGTTGAAGCGCATGCAGGCGGTTACTCCCCAGAATAAAAGGGTGCACCTGATGCTTGCCCAGGCCTATGAGCGCAAGGGTGACCTGAAGTCAGCGGAGTATGAGTATTTGCTGGCCGGCAAGAGCCGATCGGTCGATCTGATGAAACAGCTCCGCAAGGGGAACGAATATCTGCAGTCAGGCAATTACGCCAAAGCCGTGCAGGAACTGGAGTCGGTGCTCAAGGACAAACCGGGTGACGGGAATACCCTGCGTAAGCTTGGAACTGCTTACCTGGC
Organism: uncultured Geobacteraceae bacterium; assembly: GCA_964434465.1. Taxonomy (GTDB): domain Bacteria; phylum Desulfobacterota; class Desulfuromonadia; order Geobacterales; family Geobacteraceae; genus RPRC01. Next base: position 8,993 of record CAYSWG010000079.1, on the reverse strand, counting down.
GGCAGGTCGGGATGATGATGCGCTGGCTGCCTACCGGGAATCGATCAGGTTGGCGGGTGGCACCGCAGACGTTCATCGAAACATGGGAATTCTTTATGAACGCAAGGGGCTTCTTGATGAGGCCGTGGTCGAGTACCGTCAATCACTCACACTGGACTCCCAAAATATCGAAACTCGCCGACTGCTGGCCGATATATACGGTCTGCGCGGCAGCCACGCCCAAGCAATCGAGCAGTATCAGGAGATCATTCGACTGGGCGGTGAATCACCGGCGGTGCACTATCAGCTTGGCCGCGCCCATGCCAATAGCAAGAATTACAAGGATGCCCTTGACGAATATCGCGTTACGGTTCGCATGGACCCCGATAATGCCGACGCCCATCGTGAACTGGCCGGCTTGTACCGAAGAAACGGCATGGATGCTGAAGCGGAGAAGCACTACCAGGAAGCACTCCGCATCCGGCGTGACGATCCGGAAGTCCGTACCGCTCTGCTTGCCTTGTATGTAAAAAAGAAGAAATTCGAGCAGGTTATCGAGCTGCTGCAGGAAAACGTGCAGTTGGCGCCAGACGATCCGGCCAATCACTACAAACTTGGCCTCGTCTACGAATTCCGCAAAAATTACGAAGCTGCTGAGGAAACCTATAAAAAGGCCATTGGGCTCAAAACCGATCATGCCCGGGCTCTGAATGCACTCGGCCGCGTCTATATGAAGACCGGTCGCCTCGATGAGGCCAAGGTAGTCCTGGAGGCCGCCAAAAAGGCTGATCCAAAGCTTGAGGAAACAAACGTATTGCTTGGCAATGTCCGCGATGAGTTTGCGACAGAGCCCCGCGTGTATCGCCCTGTTGCGGTAAAGAGATCTTCCGCAAGGAAAGCTACGAAGGATAAGAGGGCGGTTAAAGGCAAAAAAGGCAAAAAAGGGAAGGCTGCATCGGTTGCAGCAAAGAAATCCGCAAAAAAGAAAGCTGGCGCGGTAAAAAAGGCCACTAAAAGCAAGAGGCAATCCAGTGCTAAGAAAAGTTCTGCTGCCGTCAAAAAGACAGTCAAGAAAAAGCAAGCGCGTTAGAACAGGCTTGCTGCTGCATACACAAAAAGGCCGGGTAAAAACCCGGCCTTTTTGTTTGTTTCGCCCAAGAGTTGTTTTCTAGGAGTTTTCATCCAAGGGAATGATCAGAACTCTTGCTACACCCTTGTTGATAAAACCCAGATTTTGTGCTGCTGCCCGGGAAAGGTCAATAAATGGGACCTTTCGAGCCCGGCAACGGTCATTCACGATTACTTCGACTTCCTTGCGGTTATCCAGGTTGATAACCTTGACCTTCGTCCCCAACGGGAGGCTGGCATGGGCTGCCGTCATGCGGTCCGGCCAATACCTGCTTCCTGATGCGGTGCGTCTGCCACGGTACTTGTTTGCATAATAAGTGGCTATTCCCTCCTGTCCGCCGACCTGATCGGCTTCCGGGAGGTTTTGCTCAATTCCTTCTGCTTGCGTATCCGACAATATTACTTTGGCTTCCAAGGGAAGTGTCTGGATCTGAAGGAACAGGGCTTGACAGAGTATAATTGCTGTCAAAGTGCCCCTTCGGTTCAGCGATGCCATCGGCACCTCCTTATTGGGCGAGGCACCTGTATACTACAGGGGGGAGGGTCAAGTCAATAAAAAACAAGGAAGTAAATTGGTAACATATTGAAAATAAGAGAAAATATCACTGTTCTTGGTGGTAAGAGCAGTAATCCCCGGACACCGGTGGCACCAACCCCAGCGTCTGGCCGCGACCCAGGAGGGTATCCAGCGCCTGCTCACCGTCTTTTCCCGGGTCGAAGGAGTACTTGTTGACATAGAGCGCTATGTGGGATGCACAGATGGCATCAGCGGTCTCTTGGGCGTGCCGGCTCACATAGGGCAGCGATTGGTCGGGGTGGGTGCAGGCATGGCGGACACTTGACCGGACAATGTTGTTGAGCATGCCGAGGATGGCAGAGTCAAAGGAGCGACGAACGGCTATACCTCCCAGGGGCAAGGGCAGTCCGGTTTCCTGTTCCCACCAGGAGCCCAGATCCGCAACGAGGTGCAGGCCATGGGCGGCATAGGTAAACCGGGACTCGTGGATCAGAACGCCGGCGGCAACTTCGCCGGTGCTGACAGCAGGCAGTATCCGGTGAAACGGGAGGCAGACCAATTCAGTCAGTGACGGGTCTAAAAGCCGCAGCAGAAGGGATGCCGTCGTCAAGCGACCCGGAACGGCGATTGGTTTGCCGCGGAGTTTCTCCATGTTTCCGGCCGATCGGGCAACCAGCAGCGGTCCACACCCGCGACCCATGGCGCCCCCTGCGCGCAGAAGCAGGTAGCGGTCACGAATGTGGCCATAGGCATGACAGGAAACCTTGCATAAATCTGGTTCTCCGGCAAGGGCAAGTGAATTGAGCGTATCAATATCAGCTAACCGCGCTCTGAACCGGAATGGGGTGGTGTCGATCCGCTCGTGTACCAGGGGGGAGAAGAGAAATGTATCATTAGGACAGGGCGAGAAGCAGAACGACAGGGTCAGCACGATACTCAGAGCTCCTTCAGCAGCGGTGCCAGCAGGTTACCTGCGGCAGCCATGGCCAGGGGTATGTTCCACCGGGACAGATCACGTTCTTCAACGAGATTGCTGATCCCGCGCACTTCAAGACAGGGGATGCCCAGACGAGCCGCAGCCAGGGCAACAGCAGCACCTTCCATGTTTTCGCAGAGGCCGCCGAAGCGTGCGTGGAGTTCCGTCCCCCGTCGGGCAGTGCCGCTACAGGTGCTCACGGTGAGAAAACGTCCCGTTGTAACGGGAATGCCTCGGAGGCGGGCGCAGGCGATCGCCTGGGCTGCCGGGGCGGCCGGAAGGGGGATTTCGTTAAAGTAGCGCTGGCCATGGCGTTCCAGGAGGGGGATGTCCAGCAGGTCGAGGGGGTGCCAACCGTCTGCGGTCTCCACACCGTCATCGGCAAACAGTTCACTCGTTGCCAAAGCCAGATCACCGATGGCCAGACCACTCGCAGGATAGGCGCCGGCACAGCCGGTCATGACGAGCAGGTCGGGCGCAGCCCGATGGTATAGCTCGGTAGTAGTGATTGCGGCATTTGTAGTGCCGATGCCCGTGGTGCACAGTATCAGGTTGCGGGCGCCGTGGCAGATACGGATAAGGTGGCCCGCCTCGGGGATAGTGCACGGCCATGTGCCCAGGGCTTTGAGTAGTTCGGAAAGTTCACGGGCCGTGGCGGCCATAACGGCAATGGTTCTCATGGCAGGCTTACCGAGAGCTGTTCACTGTAAGTAATTCCTGGAGGTTGTATGACTGTTGTGCCGCTGGAGAGGCGGGCTTGTGCGATGGGGAAGGGGAGTCCGTTCAGGACTCCCGCATGATGAGTTTTTTTGCGTCGTTGGCAAACGGACTTTTCGGATAATCTTTCAGCAACTGTGCCAGGGTTTCCTTCCCCCTGGTTTTTTCACCGATCTTTATATAGGCGCTGCCGAGCAGAAACAGCGCTTCATCGTTACCCGAAGCCTTTGGGAATTTTTCCAGCGAGCCCTTCAGCCTGGTGATTGCCGAGGGATACTTGTCGGTGCGGTAGTAGAATCTGCCTACGTACACTTCGTAGGAAGCCAGTTTCCCATGGCAGTCGGCCAGTTTATCCGCAGCCTTTTTAGACAGTTCATGGTTCGGATATTCCGCGATAAAGGACTCGAACTGCTTTGCTGCGGCTTCCATGGGGGCATGGTCCCGGTCGATTTTTTCCCCCTGGTTGAAATTGCTCAGAGCGAGCATATAGTGAGCATAGGGAGCCTTTGGATGCCTCGGGTGCAGCTTGCGGAAGTTCTCGTACTCGGCGGCGGCTTCGATATAATTCCGGTCCTTGAACAGGGCGTCGGCAATGCGTAACTCGACAATGGTTTTCAGGAGGGGTGACGTGTTGCTCTCCTTGACATTGCGCCAGGCCTCAGTTGCTGCTTCGTACTTTTTCTTGCCGTAGAGTTTTTCTCCCGTTTTGTAGTGGGTCTCCGGCGGTATTTTCACATCCTTTTTCAGTGCACAGGCAGAAGCCAGCGCCAGGATTGCACACAGGGCCGCAACGTTTCGAAACATGGGAACTCCTTGTCATCATGCTGCTCGGCAGCGAGTCTGGCAACCAACTTGTTAGTAGAGAAAAAGCCGCCGTTTGTCAATGTAATCTTGCCGGCTTTCCGGAGAAGCCTGGGCGTTCGATCCAGATCAGCGGACCGGTCGTTTCCGTTTAGTCGGGTCCAGTTCCTTCTTGCGCAACCGGATGGAATGGGGAGTTACTTCCACCAGTTCATCTTCATCAATGAATTCCAAGGCCTGCTCCAGGGTCAGGATGCGGGGAGGCGTAAGTTTGATGGCATCGTCGGAACCTGATGCACGGACATTGGTGAGCTTTTTCCCTTTGCAGGGATTGACGTCGAGGTCGTTGTCCTTGGCATGCTGACCGATGATCATGCCGCCGTATACCTCCGTACCCGGGTCGACAAACAGGACGCCGCGCGGCTGCAGAGCATCGAGGGAGTATGCGGTGGTCTCGCCGTGCTCCATGGCGATCAATACGCCGTTTTTCCTGCCGGGAATTTCTCCCCGGTAGGGTGCGTAGCCCTGGAATGTGTGGGTAATGACGCCCGTTCCTCGCGTATCAGTGAGCAGTTCGCCACGGAGACCAATCAAGCCGCGGGCTGGAATGTTGAACTCAATCCTGACCATGTCGCCCATCTGGTGCATGGCCACCATCTCTCCCTTGCGGGGGCCCATTTTTTCGATAACTGTTCCCTGGAATTCACCGGGAACATCCACTACCAGGTATTCAATCGGCTCCTGCTTCTCACCATTGATACTGCGCAGAATTACCTCCGGCTTGGAAACGGCCATTTCGAAACCTTCCCGGCGCATGTTCTCGATGAGAATGGACAGGTGCAGTTCTCCGCGGCCCGAGACGAGAAAGGTATCGGGGTTGCCCGTATCTTCCACCCGCAGGGAAACGTTGGTGCGCAGTTCTTTCTCCAATCGTTCGCGAATGTTGCGGGAGGTGACCAGCTTACCCTCCCTGCCGGCAAAGGGCGCATTGTTGACGATGAAGTTCATGGAAATGGTCGGTTCGTCGATGGCCACATAGGGGAGTGCTTGGGGCGTCTCCGCGCTGGCGAGGGTCTCGCCGATGCCAACTTCATCGAAACCGGCAACAGTGACAATGTCGCCAGTGTAGGCTTCGGCGACTTCCACCTGCTGCAACCCCTCGTAGCCGATAAGTTTGGAAATACGACCTTTGCGGATTTCGCCCGAACGCCTGATCAGGGCAACTGATTCACCTGCCGTAACTCTGCCATTGAAAATTCTGCCTGTGGCAATCCTGCCGATGTAATCGTTGTAATCAATATTGGTGACCAGCATCTGAAAGGGGGCTTCAGGATCGCCTTCCGGCGGACTGACGTTATTGATTATGGTCTCGAACAGGGGTTCCATGGTAGCCGACTCGTCTTCCATGTCCAGCTTCGCATAACCGATCTTGGCGCTGGTGTAGACGATGGCAAAGTCCAGTTGCTCATCGGTAGCCTGCAGTTCACAAAAAAGGTCGAAAACCATGTTGACTACTTCGGCAGGACGGGAACCGGGGCGATCGATTTTGTTGATGACGACAATTGGTCGCAAGCCAAGGTCCAGGGACTTCTTGAGTACGAAACGAGTCTGGGGCATGGGTCCATCCAGGGCATCGACCAGGAGCAGCACCGAATCAACCATTTTCAAAACCCGTTCGACTTCACCGCCAAAATCGGCGTGGCCAGGCGTGTCGACAATGTTTATTTTATGGCCGCCATGGCGGATGGAAAGGTTTTTTGCAAGTATGGTTATGCCACGCTCTTTCTCCAGATCGTTTGAGTCCATGACCCGCTCTGTAATAACTTCGTTGTTGCGAAAAACACCCGACTGCTTGAGCAATGCGTCCACCAAGGTGGTTTTACCATGGTCAACGTGGGCGATTATGGCGATATTGCGAATCTTTTCCTGCATGGTTCCGACTCCTGTTACCTTTGAGATGTAGTGGTCACGCCGCCTGACGGGATTCAGGCGGCAGACAAAAGAAAAAGACGGGCACAAGCCCGTCTTTGCCGGGTACTATGCCAACATTTTGCCGTGAAAACAAGGATTTTTTCAAGATCTTGTCAAGCAGGCCGTCTCGCTGAATCCGACTTGGTCATGCAAACGAGGTCAAACGGTTGCGGTTTACCGATGAAAGATTCCTTTGCCGTCATCGGAAAATATGCTATCTAGTGGCCAGCCGGAAATTCCTGCAGTGCCGCCAACGTGGTATCATCGGCCACTGCGCCAGCGGCAGCTCTGGAAGGGGAGCAGGCATGCTAGAACAACAACTTGAACGCGAACTCTGGCTGCTGGGCATGGAGAGCTGCGAAGGCCGCGGCAAAGCGGTCTGTTCCCATTTGCGAGAAGGCGGCTACAGGGCCCGGACGGCACGTCTGCAGGAACTTGCGGACAAAAGACCCCTCGGGATTCTGGTTGATCTGTCGCCACACACTGCGGATGGTTGGGGAGTGCTGTTGCAGCTGAAGAGCGATCCGCAAACCAGGGATATCCCGGTACTGCCACTTTTCCTTGGTGCTGACGGAAAAATTGGCGGCGTATTTCCCGCTGCGGGGTTCTTCACCCTGCCCATTGATACCGACTATCTGGTGAAGCGTCTTGTCGTGCTCGGCCTCACCGAGGAAACGGATGTCTGGGATCTTCAGGCGCTCGTCGTTTCCCGCACCGGTGAGGAGCAGGTTTCCAAAACGCTGGAGTCCCTGGGGTTCCAGGTGATCAAAGCCTACACGGGCAAGGAAGCCATTGCGCTCGCTACGACCGAACCCCGCTATCTTGTCTTCACCAGCCTCATGTTGCCGGACATGTCAGCGTTTGAGCTCATGGACCGCTTCCGCCTGTATCCCTACACAAAAAATATCCCGTTTTTTATTCTTATGAAAGAAAGCATGAAAGACGGTGAGCGTGCTGCAATGGCACACCAGATCGAACATCTGGTGTGCAAAAAGGACATTGGCCGCGAGGAATTTCTCGGGTATCTGCGGCGTCGGCGATAGGGAGCCAATTCTTACCCTTGGCCCCTGTCCGGCTGCCTGCCGGCTCGCCTGGCGGTCTGCGCCAGGACAACGGCTTTCGGTCAGCGAGGGGCGTCCCTGTGTGCCAGGTGGAGTTTTCGATCAGGCAGTTCAGATTCAGTCTTCGGGGTTTCGGCGCTCCGGTCCGCTGTACTGCCTGCCGGTCTTTGCCCTGAGCGGACCGTGGGGGACCCGCACCCAGCCTTCGCTACGGCGAAATCCGGTAATTTTTCGATTCCTGATCAAGGCGTCAAGGCGGCCTGGGGTGACAAAGTCAAATGTCCCGTCGAAATATTGAACAGGTATTCGCATCAGAGACCTCCTGCGGACAAGACAACCGTGCAGAGCATTTCACCTATGATGAAACAAAGGGGTTACGGCATCAGTCGCAACCCCTTTGTTACCAATGGCGCGCTCGGAGAGATTCGAACTCCCGACCTACGGATTCGTAGTCCGTTGCTCTATCCAGCTGAGCTACGAGCGCATTAAATGATGTGCTGTCATGTTCTTTCAGTGGCGGAGAGAGAGGGATTCGAACCCTCGATACCGGTTTCCCAGTATACTCGCTTAGCAGGCGAGCGCCTTCGGCCTACTCGGCCATCTCTCCGAAAATGATCTCAGGTTCGTCAAGCGTCTCCTGCTTGAAGCAAATGTATGGCGGAGGGAGTAGGATTTGAACCCACGGAACTTTCGTTCAACGGTTTTCAAGACCGCCGCCTTAAGCCACTCGGCCATCCCTCCGAAATCCTAGCAGATTACTTCCATTCCCCCCATGTAGGGTTGAAGCGCTTCGGGAATCCGAACACTGCCATCGGCCTGCTGGTAATTTTCCAGAATGGCTACAACGGTCCTGCCTACGGCAAGTCCTGAGCCGTTCAGGGTGTGAACAAATTCAGGTTTTGCTTTATCGGAGTCACGGTAGCGGATTGCTGCCCTGCGAGCCTGAAAATCTTCGAAGTTGCTGCAGGAGGAAATCTCCCGGAAGGTGCTTTGCGATGGCAACCACACTTCAATATCGTAGGTCTTGGCAGCGGAAAAACCTAAATCTGCCGTGCAGAGCTCAACAACCCGGTAGGGCAGTTCCAGGAGCTGCAGGACTTTTTCTGCGTCGTGCAGAAGCTTGTCCAGTTCACTGTAGGAACTGTCCGGGCGGCAAAACTTGACCAGTTCGACTTTGTTGAACTGGTGTTGCCTGATATAGCCTCGTGTGTCCTTGCCGTACGAGCCGGCCTCCTTGCGGAAGCACGGCGTGTACGCAGTGTAACACACCGGCAGGTCCGCTCCCTGGAGGATTTCCCCGCGGTGGATGTTGGTTAGGGGAACTTCCGCAGTGGGAATCAAAAAATAATCGAGCCCTTCAAGGCGGAAAAGATCATCTTCGAACTTGGGCAACTGACCCGTACCGGCCATGCTTTCCCTGTTTACCATAAAGGGTGGAAGCATTTCAACATATTTATGGAGCGTCGTATGCAGGTCGAGCATGAAGTTGATCAGCGCCCGCTCAAGGCGAGCCCCGGCATTTTTGCACAGGGTGAAACGAGCACCCGTGAGGCGTGCGCCACGTTCGAAATCGAGGATGTCCAGTGCTTCCCCGATTTCCCAGTGGGGTTTCGGCGCATAGGAAAACTCCGGAATTGTTCCCCAGCGGCGAATCTCGACATTGTCCGCTTCCGATGTGCCAACCGGAGTCGAAGTGTGGGGAATATTGGGTGTCGTGAGCAGAATGCCCTGCAACTCATCGTCAATCTGCCGCAACTCTTCGTCGAGCACCTTGATTTTTTTAGAAACATCGCGCATTTCCGCAATGCGGTCCTGTGCCTGACTCTTGTCTTTGATGCGGCTG
>CAYSWG010000078.1:5114-10470 GCA_964434465.1 uncultured Geobacteraceae bacterium | reverse complement strand
ACCAGTTCAAGGGGAACAAACTTGATCGCTTCGTGCATGTCGGTCTGGGCATGCCCCACGGGCAGCATCCACCCATTTGGCGCACGCCCACCGGGACCTTCACTATCACATCGAAGGTCAAGGACCCCGTTTGGTATGTTCCCAGTTCAATCCAGCAAAAAATGAAAAAAACGGGTAAGGAAGTCAAGACCATTGTCCCTCCGGGCAAAGAGAACCCCCTGGGAAAATATGCCTTGAAAACCTCTCTGACCGGCATTCTCATCCACAGCACCATTCTCCCCGAGTCCATCTACGGCTTCACCAGTCATGGCTGCATTCGGGTGCTGCCCCAGTTCATGGAGAAGATTTTTGCGGCCACGCCAATCAACACCCGCGGCGAAATCGTCTACCAACCGGTGAAACTCGCCCAGGCCGACGGCAGATATATATTTCTGGAAGTACATGACGATGTCTATGGGCAGGCCAAGGACTTGGAAGCCATTGCGAGAGGCCTTCTGAGAAAACAGCAGGTAGAGCATCTGGTCGACTGGCAGAAGATGCGTGACGTGCTGAACCGCAAACCGGGCGTCCCCATTGACATTACGCGTACCGCACCGACCACCGAGATAGCCGCTGACCAACAGCAGCCGATTGAATTGTCGGCCCTGTAAAACCAGTCATGCAGTTCTTAAGGCAGTACCTCCAGGGTATGCAAGTATACCGGCGGCCTACATCAGGGTCATTTCTTGCGGACACGCGGCTATTCAGACAGTTTCCGTCCGGGCGTGTGTCCTGCCCCGGACGTTCCCCACATTGCTGGACGCACCCTGAATCTTCAGGATTCCCCTACACAACTCAAGGAGGTAAGTAATGCATCTGATTGACAAAATCAAGGCAAAGGCGAAGAACAGTCTCCAGACCGTGGTACTCCCGGAGAGCTATGACGAGAGAATGTTTTTTGCTGCGGAAAAGGCAACAAAGGAAGGGCTTGCCAGGATCATTCTGCTCGGTAATCCGTCGAAGGTGCAAGAATCAGCAGCCAAGAAGGGTGTCGACCTGAGCGGGGTGGAAATTCTTGAGCCGGCAACATCACCGAAGCTTGACGCCTATGTGGAGAAACTGGTCGAGATCCGTAAAAGCAAGGGTCTCACCCCGGAAGACGCCCGCAAACTGCTGACCGCCAACGACAACCTGTACTTCGCCGGCATGATGGTGCGCATGGGTGATGCGGGCGGTTGCGTTGCCGGCGCGACCAGCACCACGGGCAACGTGATCAGATCGGCGATCCAGACCATCGGCACCGCCCCGGGCATCAAGACCGTCTCGTCCTTCTTCATCATGGTCACCAAGAACGAGAAATTCGGTGAAAACGGTGTAGTTTTCTTTGCCGACTGCGCCGTCAATCCCAATCCCGATTCCCAGGCATTGGCAGAAATAGCCGTGGCAACTGCCGGAAACTGTAAGGCGTTCCTCGACGTGGAACCCCGTGTCGCCATGCTTTCCTTCTCAACCAAAGGCAGCGCAGCACACCCGGATGTGGACAAGGTCACCAAGGCGCTTGAAATCGCCCGTAACCTTGCCCCGAACCTGCAAATCGACGGTGAACTGCAAGCCGATGCCGCCCTTATCCCGAGCATTGGTGAAAAGAAAGCTCCCGGCAGCACCGTGGCAGGAAAAGCTAACGTCATCGTCTTTCCCGACCTGGATGCCGGCAACATCGGCTACAAGCTTACGGAACGAATCGGCGGCGCCGAAGCCATCGGTCCGGTACTCCAGGGCCTGGCCATGCCGGTCAACGACCTGTCCCGCGGCTGCTCTGTGGACGACATCGTCAACGTCACCGCCATTACCGCCGTACAGGCCCAGTAACCATCAGAACCATCATCTCGTAAACGGGAAAAGGCCGGTGACATCGCCGGCCTTTTCCCGTTAAAAAAACGGCAGGCGCCGTGCCGGGATGTCCCGCACGGCGCCTGCCGTAATTACTGAATCATGTGCCAGAAGGAATCAGTGACGAACGAATTCCGGCTGGGCAAAGGAGTACTGGAACGACATATGGTCAGCATAGCTGCCATCGAGAATTGCCGCAACGTCCTCGGTGAAGACCAGTTCTTCGTCGGTGGGGATGACGAAGACCTTGACCGGAGAATCGTCTGTGGTAATGGCGCACTCTTTACCCTTGACCGCTGCCCGGTTCTTTTCCTTGTCAAGGTGAATACCCATCTGCTCGAGGCCTTCCAGGGCCATTTCCCGCACCTCCCAGCCGCGCTCGCCCACACCGGCGGTAAAGACCACCGCATCGAGTTGACCCACGACTGCCATATATGCGCCAATGTACTTGCGCAGGCGATAGGATTCGATTTCCATGGCTAATGTGCAGGTCTTGTCTCCATCTTTGGCGTGGGCAACCACGTCGCGCCGATCGGTGAACTTGCCGGTAATACCGAGTATGCCGCTCTTTTTGTTGAGGATGCCGTCGATTTCCGTAGCGGAAAGGTTTTCCATCTGCATCATGAAGCCGGGAATGGCCGGATCGATGTCACCGCAGCGGGTACCCATGACTGCGCCTTCCAGCGGGGTCAGGCCCATGCTGGTATCAACGGAGACACCATTGCGGATGGCGCAGTGGGAAACGCCGTTGCCGATGTGCATGGTGATGATGTTGGTGTCCTTGGGCTGTTTACCCAGCAGCACTGCAGCCCGCTTGGAAACGAACAGATGCGACGTGCCATGGAAGCCGTAGCGGCGAACGCCGTACTTGGTATACCATTCATAGGGCAGCGGATAGATGTAGGCGTAGTCAGGCATGGTCTGGTGGAATGCCGTATCGAAGATGGCAACGTTGGGCACGTCGGGCAGCACGGCCCGCATTGCCTCAATGCCGGAAATGTTGGGCGGATTGTGCAGCGGTGCGAGATGGGCCACTTCCTTGACCGCATCGAGGACGGCATCGTCGATCAGCACCGACTGGGTGAATTTCTCACCGCCATGCACTACCCGGTGACCGACGGCAGAGATCTGGCTGATATCGGACAGCACACCATGCTCCGGATCGGTCAGGGTTTTGATGATCAGGTCCATGGCCACATTGTGGTTAGGGCATTCAGACTCTTTCCGATATTTCTCGCGACCCGGAACCTCATGAACGATGAATGAGCCACCGACGACAACGCGCTCGACAACACCCTTGGCGATGAGTTGTTTCTTCGCCCAGTCGAACAGCTGATACTTGACAGACGAACTTCCACAGTTAATGGCCAAAATATCCATTTACTTTCCTCCCGTTCTATAGTTTTGTGTATGTGGTTTGGTGGTGAAACTGGAATCGGAATGCCTGCAACGTCAACGCTGGCGTATTTGGAGGCAAAGAAGAAATATCATGCCCTTATACAACAGAGTGTTGTGTAATTCAACAGTTTTGTTGCACAATTTCCCGGAAGCCTTGCATGGCGCCGGTCTGTGGCAGATCCCAGGGCATGCTGAACAGGGTAAAAGGTATTGCAAAATAAGCCCGCTGTCCTATAGTAGTAGTCAACCAACCGCCGGGGTTTGGTTGCAACGGATACACGGGGTGCATGCCCGGGTCGGATGGTCGAATTCAAGGAATGTAACGTTAGAAAGTGAGGAATCATGAAAGAACGTCGGAGTGTCCACCAGATTCAGCACCTGGTCGTTGGTGCGGGTGAGTGCCTTGAGTTGTTACAGAACGCATTTATGAAGAATTCCCTGGAAGAATTACACACCTTTGAGCATCGCCTTGCATCACTGCGGCAGGAAGAAAAGGAACTGGCAACGCTGATCCGGTCACTAGGCCAGGAAGAGCGGAGCCTCTACGGTGAACTATGCCGTCATATGCTGCTGATATTCGATCGCCTTGAAGATATTGCTGCTGCCTTGCAGGCAAAGATATCCGCACGAATACTGTTCAGCGACCGTGCCGTTACCGAAATAAGCTTTATTTCCCAGAATTTACGGGAAATGATCAAGACGGCCAGCGATCTGATCGTTGTGAAAAACCCTATTCTGGTCCGCTATATCCAGGAGGCGGAAGTAATGATCAGTCGAACAACCACCGAATACGCCACCCACCATGAGGAGCGGCTTATCGAGGGACTCTGCCTGCCGCTGGCTTCTCCCGTTTTCCTGAAACTGCTTGACAGCTGCAAAGAAATTGCCCGAGAAGCCGGGAAAATCGCCGCGGCATTTGCCGAATAGCACAGTCAACCGGAACTGCGGCCCGGTCGACAATCGTCACCGGGTTGCAGTTCCGGCAGTGTGGCGCCATAAGCGCTCAAGGGGTATGCAGTTATAGTAAACGGCGTCCCTGATGGGGACGCCCACCAAACCGGTACTGAAGTTGTAACCAGGCAGAGCCTTCGCCAACTCTCCCACATCCCCATCAGAAAACAGCAGTTCTTCCGCCACACCAAGAAACTCACCGGTACGGGCTACGGCCTGCTCCCAAAGGGTGACAAAGCCGCCGGACAACTCCTCACCGGTCACCGGATGCCGGTAGGAGGCGAACTCCACGATCTCCCGAGGGACCCGGCCTTCTCCCCGGGGATAAAACAGTGCCAGGAACGGGCTCATCCGCCCGGCCAGCAGACGATCCAGCCTACGGGTTGCCGCACCGAGCAAGGCATTGCCAAATGCGGCGTTCAGGGCCATCTGCACCCGATAACCCCGCAGCAGTGCGGCAAATGCCGACCCATCCACCGCCAACGCCCGCTCGCAGGCGGAAAACAGGAAGCGCAGCAACTGGTAATTCACCGCACCGTTGCAGCGGATATCGGCCAGGAACGTACAGCGGGCAAGGTCCAGGGAGTTCCGCTGGAGCACATGGAGATCGAACCAGGATTCAATGAGCCGGTGGCGGATCTGCGCCTCCCGTCGGGCGCTGGGGCATTCCGCATAGTAATTGCCGCTGACATGGTAGACGTAGGGGTGCAGAATGGTATCCAGAGCCACATGTGACAGAAAACCGCACAGGAAAGCCGCTTTTTCGGTAAACAGCGGATCCCCCGGATTCTCCCGAAGCGCCTCGAACATTGCCTGAATCGGCGCGATGGTATCATTACCCTCGGCGCCATGGAGCAAATCACCGCAGCAGTGCAGCCGGAGGGGTTCTCCGGGCAGTCGCACGGCATAAAAAAAAGTATCCGCAGCAATGGCGCCGAAGTGGTAGGCGAGCGGGGCACGGGCGAGAAGCCCGGTCAGGCCGTGAACCGAGGCCGACAGCGCAGTCGATGCCTCAGCGGCACAGAAAATGTGTGAAAGTTCCTTGCCCATTGCAGTATCCGTTCACCGGGCCTCCCCGGCGGGTACAGGGAAAAAAGGCCGGGGCGCGGCAGATGATGCCGCGCCCCGGCCCATATCA
>CAYSWG010000078.1:0-5104 GCA_964434465.1 uncultured Geobacteraceae bacterium | reverse complement strand
CCGGCAGGTTCCATCACCAGATGGCAGATTCGATCTTGCCAGCCCTTTTGATGAGCACATCAACAATGGCCAGATCGAAGATATTGGTCGAACCAAGCTCCGGACTGACCCGGGACAGGAAGTGTTGCCGCCCCTCATCCAATTCCTGCTCCAGAACAGCAAAAATGCTGTCGCTGCGTATCCCCTGTTCAACCTTGTCCCGATTGTAAATGGCCACGTCGGAGATAATAGCCCGTGCCAACCGTTTTGCATGTTCCGGATTATCGATGAGACTCATGGATCTGTCCCTTCCGCCCTGAAAGGGCTAACGCGTCTTCAGTACAAAATAGATGCTGGCAGTGCCGCGTCGCACAAGGAGCACCGCGGAACCGCTCCGCTGACTTTCTGCCACCGCGCGGCTGTACTCGGCAAGGCTGTCAACCCGCATCCTGTTGATGGCGGCGATGATATCACCCTGCTGCAGCCCTGCCGCGGCAGCGGCTCCATCGGGATCAATCCCGGAGACCAGTACGCCACTGAAGCCCCGGGCACGCGCCTCGCGGGGCAACTCCACAACGGTCATGCCCAGCCAGGCTGCCGGGGCGGGCTGTCGTGTGGCGCCCTGCCTGGCTTCAGCACTGTCCGCATTGCCCAGCACCAAGGGGAGACGAAGAGACTTTTTCTCACGGAAGACGGTTACCACAACGCGCTTGCCGATGGGAGTTTCCGCCACCAGGCGCTGCAGCTGGCTGACCTCCTTGATTTCCTTGCCGTCCAGGGCCAGTATGATATCACCCTGACGGATGCCTGCTGACGCGGCGGGACTGCCCGGCACCACATCATTGACCAGGGCGCCGGCAGCCCTTTGCAGGCCGAAGGACGCGGCAAGCTCTTCCGTGACCGGCTGAATGGAAACACCAAGCCATCCGCGAATGACCCGCCCCTCGGTGACAAGCTGCTCGACGACCTGTTTGGCCATGTTGACGGGGATGGCAAAACCGATGCCCTGCCCGGCGGCTACTATCGCCGTATTGATGCCGATTACCTCGCCGTAGATATTCAGGAGCGGTCCGCCGGAGTTGCCCGGGTTGATTGAAGCATCGGTCTGTATGAAATCCTCGTAGGTCTCGATACCCATGTTGGAGCGTCCCGTGGCCGAGACAACGCCGACGGTCACCGTCCGGTCCAGACCAAAAGGATTACCGATGGCAATGGCCCACTGTCCGACCCGCAACCGGTCCGAATCGCCCAGCACCGCAACCGGCAAGGCTTCCTTGCTGGAAATCTTTATAACAGCAATGTCGGTTTTAGGATCGGAACCGACGACGGTTCCTTCGTAGACCGTCTCGTTGGAAAGCTTGACTTTGATACTTTCGGCATCGCGCACCACATGGTCGTTGGTGACAATATAGCCGTCACGGTTGATGATGAACCCGGAACCGAGGCTGGTGTCGCGGCGAAAACGGGGTTGATTACCGAAAAAATCATCAAAAAACGGTGAAAATTGAAAAAATGGCTGAACAATGCGTTTTTTGCTGACTGTGGAGATATTGACGACTGCGGGAGTGACGTTCTGCACGAGGGCGGTGAATGCCTGCTGGGTGACAAGGACATCCTTGGGCACACTCTTGACTGGCGGGTCAACGGACTCCTTGCGGTTTGTTTCGAAAAAAAGCGCACCATCCTTCTTCTCGCATCCTGCGGCAGTCACCAGGATAGCACAGACGAGAAGAAGCAATATGTAGCGGAATTCTTTCATAAAATTACCTCGCGGCGTGCGCAGGAATTTTCGGAAAAGACAAGGTAGGGTAGCCAAAAACCAGCGGCGTGTCAACCGGATTTCCCCGGAAAACGGCTTTAGATCGGGGATGCCGCATGGACGACAATCGACGGGAAACGGGCTTTTGTCCTTTTCTTTCCCGTACAATTCTGCTATCTGGAAGCAACCGCGCATGCAACCGGCAGCCAACTGCAATTCCCGGAACCCCCGGGGTTCCGGCCCAGCCCCCTCCGGAGCGTTCCCATGGACAAAGTACTGCTCATAACCGGAATATTCTGCCTGGCAATGGCGCTTCGCGCCCGGGGCATCGTTAACGACAGGCACCTGGATGCACTGGTTCGCTTTGTCATCACCATTGCCCTCCCCTGCCTGACGCTTACCGTCATCGGCTCGCTCCGCCTTGAGCCCGACCATTTTACCATTGCCGGTATCGCCTTGCTGATCATGGCAACCGGCGCCGGCATCGCACTGACTGTTGGAAAGCTGGCCCGGTTTGAGCCCGCAACACTGCGATCATTCGTGCTTGTCGCCACCTTCCCCAACACCGCCTTTCTCGGCTACCCCATCTCCTATGCCCTGTTCGGCAGTGCCGGTCTCTCCTATGCGGTGATCTATGACCAATTGGGCATGTTCCCGCTGTTTCTCACCCTGGGGTTTTTCATTGCCGGGGGTAGAAACAGCATGGGCCACGGACTGAAATTCCCCCCGTTCATCGCCCTGCTGGCAGCTCTGACCGGCAACCTTCTCGGCTTCGCCTTTGCTGAGCCGGTTGCGTCCCTTGTCGGCTGGGTCGGCTGGACCACTCTGCCCCTCACCATTTTTCTCATCGGCGCCCGAATCCGCCTTGGTTCCCTGGGTAACAGAAAAGCAATCGCCTGGTGCCTCGCCATTAAAATGCTCATCATGCCCGGGTTGCTCTATGCCGTTCTCCAGGGTCTGCGCCTTGACAGTCTGCCGTACCAGGTTTCACTTCTGGAAACAGCCATGCCGCCGGCACTGATCACCAGCATCATTGCCCGCCGGTTTCACCTGGACGAAGACCTGGCCATAACCTGTATCAGTGCCGGTACCCTGGTCGGCATGGTTCTGTTCACCGGCGCAACGCTTCTGTCACATCTCCTGCAAGGATAATCCCATGGCCACCTGCACGGAACTCCTCACCGACTACCGGAAACTCGTGGAGAAAGTCGACACGCTCTGCGAACACATCGCCCGGGAGTACGCCGCGGACATTGCCTGCCGCAAAGGCTGCAGCAGTTGCTGCCAGCCTATCAGCATCTTTTGGGTCGAGGCGGTCAATCTGGCGCTGGCACTCTCCACCATGCCCCGGGACGAAGCGGCGCGAATCCGTTCCCGGGCCACGGCAGCGAAAGACCAGGATGTCTGCCCCCTGCTGTTGGAGGACATCTGCCAGCTTTACCTCCATCGGCCGATCATCTGCCGAACCCATGGGCTGCCAATCATTGTCGGGCGTGACGGCGCAAAAACCGTGGACTTCTGTCCCCGCAACTTTCAGGAGGTCGAAACTTTGCGAGGCAATGTCCTCATTGATCTGGAACGGCTCAATGCCATGCTCGCCGCCGTAAACGCCCTTTTCGTCAAGCAGTATTTTCAAGACGCGCCGCCGACAGCTGAAAGGATAACCATCTATGAGGCACTGTTCCTGGAAGTGAAACCGCAACAGCCGCCTTGCGCCTGAGAAGCTTTCGCATACAATTGACCAGATAACCATGAACATCAGGGAGGACGCAGATGAAAAAGAAAATTGGTGTAGTACTTTCCGGTTGCGGGGTACGGGACGGCAGCGAGATTCATGAGGCGGTGCTTACCCTGCTGGCCATCGACCGGAACGGCGCCGAAGCAGTGTGCATGGCGCCGGACATGGAGGCTCCCGAGGTCAATCACCTGACCATGGAGGAAACGGGTGTAAAACGGAACGTTCTGGTGGAATCTGCGCGTATTGCCAGGGGAAACATCCAGGATATCAAGGCAGTGAATGTCAGCGACCTGGACGCGGTCATCTTCCCCGGCGGTTTCGGCGCGGCGAAAAATCTGTGCAACTTTGCAGAACGTGGTGCGGGCGCAATCATTCAGCCCGAGGTTGCCCGACTGATTCGGGAAATGGCAGCCGCAGGGAAACCCATCGGCGCTATCTGCATTGCTCCTGCCCTGATTGCCGCGGTGCTCGGCAAGGAATATGCTCCGACCGTCACCATCGGCAGCGATGCCGGTACTGCCGCGGCAATTGAACAGACCGGCAGTACGCACCGGGATTGCCCCGCAACGGAAGCGGTGGTCGACACCAGAAACAGGATCGTTACCACACCCGCCTACATGCTGGCCAACCGCATCGGGGAAACTGCCGACGGCATCGACCGGGCCGTCAAGGAACTTCTGCACCTGCTGTAACCTTCCCCGTGCCGGGAGACGCCCTCACGGTTCTGCCCGTTTTTTGAGCAGGAGTGGACACTCTCCCGGCACTCGACTCCCCAGACGGCATCCCCCCTTTTCCAGGAATGCTGTCCCAATAACAGTGCCACCTGCCCGAAACAACCCATGGCACCGCCATTTTCCCACAATCAGCCACCGGGAAGGGACCGGCGGCCGGCAATAGTCCAGGAGCAACATCCTGGCACAATTCGTGAATCATGGGAAACGCAGTAAAAAAGAAAGAGCCTGTCGAACTGATCGATACGAGCGTCTCTCTTTTTTCCCTCCTTGGGCGACCGCGCGGTCGCCCCTTTTTTACCCGGTTTCCAGAAAATACCCCACATTGGCCGTTTGAAACCTGCCGGGGAATTCCCGCTGCAGAAGCACCGAGGCCGCAAAACCGGTGCAGTGACCGGCACTGATCCGGCCAACGTTCCTGGAGCGCAATGCCGCGATCGTTGACTCCAGCTGTTCGGCCCCGGCAAAACCCAGGTGGGTACCGCCTACCAGGGCGGCAATCCGCTCCTCTCCCGTCTGTTCCCGGGCATGGTCGAGCGTGTTAATCACCCCCGCATGACAACAGCCGAGCAGCAGGACCAACCCTTGTTCCGTTCTTATGACCAGAGACTGATCATCGGCCAGCGGGTCACGCACCAGCCCTTCCCAATCACAATACATGCCCCGGTCGCCCGGTTCGAAAGAAGTCTTCCGGGGCACCTCCCCGGTCAGGAAGAGACCGGGAGCAACTTCCCGGAAACGGACATCCAGGGAGAACCGGGCGCCCAGCCCTTCCAGAAACGCTTTATCATTGGGTATGCCGATGGCATACCGCTCTCCGGTGTCTTTGACCCGGTACCTGCGGGCAAAAACGTCCGGATGGGCCAACACCTCTTTACCTCCACAGGACTGCAGCAA
>CAYSWG010000077.1:0-10494 GCA_964434465.1 uncultured Geobacteraceae bacterium | reverse complement strand
GTAGCGCCGTTTGCCGGTCTGCTGCTTTTGCGGCAAGGAGGGGGTATGGCGTTCTGGTTGCTGCTGATGGTGATTCTCGCTCTGGTTGTTCTGGTCGTGATCCTTGCCGTGCGGCAGCGTTTGGCCCGCGAGGGGTTTGTGTTCGATACCCTGAACCAGGTCTGTGCGCCGGCTGAGCAGGTTTTCCTGCGGACTCTGGAGCAGGTTCTGGATCGGCGGTATCGGGTGTTTGCCAAGGTCAGCCTTGCTGCCCTGGTCAGACCGGCGCCGGGGATGGCGGCGGGAACGCAGGCGGCTGCCCTGAGGGTGCTTGAGGGAACGATACTCGACTTCGTCATCAGCAGTGCCGACACGGCCGCATTGGTCGGTATCGTGCAGTGTGTCTCCCCGGGCAACGTCACCGTTCCGGCGACGGCTGACCAGGAAGGCGTCGAACAGGCCATGGCTTCCCTGAACGTGCCGATTCTCTTCTTTTCGGCCGGCAGGAGCTATGCTGCCGAAGAGTTGCGGAGACGTCTGGATGAATGCTATGCCCCCTTGTCGGTGACAGTGACCGCCCGGGACCAGGGGGAAAATCAGGCGCAGGTTACATGGTTCCTGGCCGAGGGGACCTTGTTTTCGGAGACGGAAGCCGACTCTTCCCCGCTCTGCCCCCGCTGCGCCGCGCCCATGGTCAGGCGCCACGCCGAACGAGGCCCCCACGCCGGCAAAGCCTTCTGGGCTTGCGCCGCATACCCCCGCTGCAGGCAACTGCTGCAGCTTTGACGTTATTCCCCCCGGCAGGACCCTTTTTCCAGTGTTACGATCCGCTCCGCCAGAGCCAGGCAGGCAGGGCGGTGGCTGGCGAGCAGAACGGTTCTGCCCGCTGTTCTTCGGGTAAGTCGTGCCACCAGCTGCTGTTCCCCTTCGGTGTCGAGGCCTTCGGTCGGCTCATCGAGCAGCAACACCGGTGCATCCCGCAGCAGAGTTCGCGCCAGGGCGATGCGGCGAGCTTCACCACCTGAAACGCAATACCCCAATTCACCTACCTCCGTTGCCAGTCCCTCGGGCAGTGTCGCTACCCAGGCAGCCAGCCCTGCATCACTGATGGCTTCGGCAAGCTCTTCTTCAGAGGCGTCGGGTCGGGCGAGCAGGATATTCTCGCGCAGGGTCGTGTTGAACAGATGGGGCTCCTGGGGGAGTGCCGCCACCAGGTGCCGTAGCGACTCGTCACCCAACTGGCCCAGCTCCGTGTCACCGAGGAAAATCCGTCCCGAATACGGGCGGAAGCGGAGCAGGAGTTCCATGACAGTACTCTTGCCGGAACCACTGGGTCCGGTCAGGGCAACGCGTTCGCCCGCGGCCACGGTCAGGTTGAAACCCTCGATGGCGGCCAGGCCGGATTCGTATGAGCAGGAAACGTCCTGGAAAACGATGGCGACCGGTTCCAGCGGGCAGGCTCGGGGTGCGACCGGTTCGGGGAATGGTGGTGCTGTTGAGGCTACCCGGAGAATTCTGCCCAGGGACTGCATGGTTGCCGGGAGTGCTTGCAGTGCCATGGCTAACTGTGCCGTTGCTTCGAACTGGGCGCCGCTGAACAGCAGCAGCATGACCAGAACCGGGCCGGAGAGTGAACCGTCGGCCACCTGGCTGCCGGCGACCAGGAGTACGCAGGCGAGGGTGATGCCGGAACAGGCGCTGCCGGCAGCCTGGCCGACGGCGCCGATACGTGCCAGATCCTGCTGGGTGGAGACCAGGCGGCTGGACAGATCCGTAAGGCGACGGATCTGGTGCTCGGCTGCTCCAAGAATCTGCAGCTCTTCAATGCCGTCGAGGCCTTCAGTCAGCGCGGTGCGCAGGTCTGCGGCACGGTGTGTTGCGGCCCGGCCGGGTTTTTCCCCATGGCGATGGAGCAGCAAGGGAAGTGCCAGACCGGCGAGGGACAGGAACAGCAACAGGGTCAGGGCGACGGCGCCGCTCCAGCAGGCGGCCAGGACAACAGCAAAGCAGAGGGACAGCAGGCCGATCATCAGGGGAGCGGTAATGCGCAGGTACAGCTGTTCAAGGGCGTCCACATCGGCCCGCAGCCTTCCGGCGAGATCGCCGGTGGCGTACTGTTCCAGGCCTGCCGGAGCAAGGGGGATCAGTTTCCGGAAAAACCAGATGCGTAGCTGGGCCAGCACCCGCAGGGCAGCGTCGTGGGTAACGAGCCGTTCACCGTATCGGCCGATCGTGCGCAGGATTGCCAGAGAGCGGATGGCCGCAGCCGGCAGATGGTAGTTGAAGGGGGTGCCGACGGTGCCGGCCACGGCCATGGCAGCGATGAACCAGCCGGACAGGGCCATGAGGAGGGCGTTGGCGATAATGACCAGCAAGCCGAGCAGAATGCCCGCAGCGAGCCAGGGCCACTGGCTGCGGCTGATGCGCAGGATCGTCACCAGGTCGCTCATGGCTCGTTTCCTCGGAGGGCGTGGCAGCTGCCGGGAAGGTACATTCCCCGCAGTCGGCCGCAATCCAGCAGGGCAACCCGGTCAGCTGCGGCGATCACCGCTTCACGGTGACTGATGGCCAGCACGGTGCTCTGCGGCGTGCAGTTGCGGATGGTCCGGAGTATCAGCCCTTCACTTCCCCGATCCAGCCCGGCGGTCGGCTCGTCCAGAACCAGCAGGGAGGCGTTGCGCAACAGGGCGCGTGCCAGGGCCAGTCGGCGCAGTTCTCCGCCGGAGAATCCGCTGCCCCGGTCGGCCATGGGTGTGTCAAGACCGTCCGGCAGCCTGTCCAGAAAGGGGCGGGCACCGGTTGCATCCAGCGCAGAGTACAGTGAGCGTTCGTCTCCGGTGACCGCGCCCAGGAGGAGGTTTTCCCGCACGGTCCCCGTGAAGAAAAAGGGTTGCTGGGAAACCCAGGCCATGCCAGCATGCCAGGATTGCAGGGGGATATCCCCTATGGCGGTACCATCGATGGTGATGCTGCCTCCATCGGGCTGGAGGAGACCGGCCAGCAGGCGTGCCAGGGTGGTTTTGCCGGAGCCGCTTTCACCGGTCAGCACGGTGAAGCTGCCCGCCGGCAGATCCAGGGTAATGTCCAAGAGGCGGCCGCGCCCTTCTTCCCGCCGACAGGATACCTGCTGGAAGCGGATTGTCGGTGCGGTTGCCCTTCCTGGTGCGGCCTGAAGGGCAGGAAAGGGTTCGATTGCTGTTTCCAGGAGCGGCGCGATCCGCTCTGCAGCGGCAATGCCCTTCATTCGGGCATGGTAGGAGAGGCCGAGGGTCCGGAAGGGGAGGTAGAACTCAGGGGCCAGGAGCAGAATGAACAGGCCGTCCGCCAGGTCGAGGGAGCCGTGCAGCAACTGGAAGCCGATGATTACCGCGGCTACGGCGGTACCGACCGTGGAAAAAAATTCCAGAACCAGTGCCGAAAGGAACGCCAGCCGCATGATGGCCATGGTACTGTGCCGGTATTCTTCGGCAACCCGCGCCACGACAGCGGCTTCCCGTTTGGCGGCGCCGCAGATGCGCAGGTCGGGCAGTCCACGGACCAGGTCGAGGAAGTGGCCGGCCATACGGGTCAGATGACGCCATTGCCGGCGATTGCGGTTCTCGGCGCCACGGCCGATGAGCAGCATGAGCAGCGGAATGAACGGTGCGGAAAACACCAGAACCAGGCTGGTACGCCACTCGGCGGGGATAACCACGGCCAGTACGAGGGCCGGCACCAGGGCGGTCACTGCCAGTTGGGGCAGGAAGCGGGTGACATAGGGCTCCAGATCGTCAATGCCGGCGGTGGCTGCTTCCACCAGCGGACCGGTTCCCGCAGTGCGCAGTCTACTGCTGCTGGCCTGATGCAGTGATCGGGTCAGGAGATCACGCAGGTGCTGCTTCAGGGTTGCGCCGGCGGCAGCAGACTGCCATTCCGCGCCAAGCTGCAGCGCCGCCCGTAGCAGGGCGAGTGCGGCGACGGCTCCGGCCAGGGGCAGAACCTGCGCCAGGGGGGCGTGGTCAATGACCAGCTGATGGCAGCCCAGGGACAGAAACCGTGCCTGAAAGATCACGGCGCACCCGGCACAGAGCGTCCAGAAGACACTAAGCACCAGCTGACGGCGTACCGGGGAGCAGTTGCGGAAGATCCACGATTCAGGGTGGAGTGATTTTCGGTCGGTCATGGGGATCCTGCCAGTGGTTGGATAGACAGCCCGTTGGTTCAGTGCGGAAGCTCCCGGCAGCGAACTTCCTGTTCGGGGCTGCCGATCATGATCAGGGTTATGGTGGCGACAAGGGTCGTATCAGGGTCCGGCAGCAGGACCGGTTCCGCATGGTTGTCCTCTTCGATGGCAATGACGGTGCAGCCGGTCAAGGTTCGCAGTCGGCTGCTGCGCAGGGTTTTCCCCTGGAAACGCTTCGATACGGGTGACCGGAAAATGTGCATGCCTTCCGAGAGAAAAAATCGAATCCTTATTGTCCAGGATGTTCATGAGAATATTGGCGCCCACCGAGGTGCTGGAGACGACGAAGTCGGCTCCGGCGGCATAGAGTTGGGCAACGTTTTCCTCCCGGTTGGCCCGGGCAACGATGCGGATGTGCGGGTTGAGGTTGCGGCTGGCAAGGGTGAACAGGATGTTGGCGCTGTCATTGTTGGTGGTGGCAATCAATCCCTGGGACTGGTCGATGGCGGCGCTGCGGAGAACCGGACGGCTGGTTGCATCGCCGATAATGGCCTGGTGCTCGGTGCAGTTGGGGTTGTGCACCTTGTCCACCAGGGTAAAGGGGACGTGCCAGTGTTCCATACACGACGCTGCGGCACAACCGGTACGGCCATGGCCGACAATCAGAATCAGATCCTGTTCGGTGCGCTCACCGGTAATCTTTTCAAGCAGTTCCAGCTGACTGCGTGTTCCGGCAACCACCATGACCGACCGTTCCGTAAGAACGGTGTCGCTGGTGGGAATGCTGATTTTGCCCCGGTCCCACAGGCCTACCATGACGAGGCCGGTCTGTTCGCGAATACGGGATCCTTCCAGGGACTTGCCGGCGAACGGGGTACCGTGGGTGGGCATTTCGGCAATCAACAGCGTGCCCAGGGAGTCCAGGACATGGGCAAAGGCGCCTTTGGTGGTCGCCCGGGTGGCGAGGTACCGCCCGAGGATCTTCCTCAGGGGCACCACCTGATTTGCGCCGGCCAGGCGCAGCAGCCCGGCATGGTCCGGTTCATCGACCAGGGTGGCTATGGGAGTCGCGCACAGTGAGCGGATGGTCAGGGTAACATTGGTATTTTCCGCATCACCCAGATTGACGATAATGTGCCGCGCAGAATGAACGCTGAGTTTCGTCAGCACCTCCGTCTTGGCTGGGTCGCCGTAGATTGCCTTGATGCCTTCATCTTCATCGAGGCGCTGTACGTCTTCAAGGGCGGCAAGGACGATAAAGAACGGTATTCCCCTGGCCTGGAGCTTCCTGGCCAGGGCACGGGTTATCTGGTCAAGGCCGCAGATCAGGATATGATCCCGGGTGCCGTCCGGCACGCGGGTCAGGGGGCGGTAGCGTGACTGGCTTTCGATGAGTGGCGCCAGGAAGAAACTGATGAAGCCGAAGGGGAGGAGTATCAGCAGGAAAACTACCCCTGACAGGGTGACGATCCCGGCAAAGATGTAGCCCGGATCAGTATGGAAGGTAATGTCGCCGAAGCCGAGGGTCGTCATGACGGTAATGACCCAATATACGCCGGCGATGAAGGAGAACTCCCGCCCCTCCAGGGTGAGCATCAGGTGCTTGAAGATGAAGGCATAGAGGGTGATCAGGCAGATGAGAAACAGACAGTAGCTGATCAGGACCTTGATATTCTTGCGGGCACCGCGGCTGACGATGTAGGCGATTTCACCGGAAATTGGTCTCACGAACCCTCCAGGCAGGAAACGATGATGGTTGCACGGCAGGTGCCGATTGGTGGGATACACTATGCCACCTGCCCGGTTTCCGCGCAAGTACCCTTGCCGGATGATAGGGCAGCCGGACCCTGGCGACAGCCGTCACGGGAGAGCGCCGACAGTGAAACGAAAATGTCTCAAGATAGTAATATTCTGATGGTTTTATTTGCGTCAAGTGGTTTATGATGCATGCCATATCCTCAAGGGGAGCAGACCCTGTCCGGGGTCAGGGTGTTGAAAGGTCTGGTGCCCGTCCGCGTCACCTGCAGGAAAATCCGTGATGACCAGGTATGCAATGAAAATACTCCATACATCAGACTGGCACATCGGCCGGGCGCTTTACGGCCGTAAGCGTTACGAGGAATTCGAGCTCTTTCTCGACTGGTTGCTCGGCTGCATTAAAGACCGAGGGATTGAGGCGTTGCTGGTTGCCGGTGATGTCTTCGACAATGGCACGCCCAGCAATCGGGCGCTGGAGCTTTACTACCGTTTCCTCTGCCGCTGTGCCGACGCGGGTTGCCGGTACGTTGTCGTCACGGCGGGCAATCACGATTCTCCCTCGCTGCTCAATGCGCCCCGTGAGGTGCTGCGTCATTTGAACGTGCATGTAATCGGGTGCATGGCCGAGTCTGCGGAAGATGAGCTGGTGGTAGTGCGCGGAGCCGATGGGAAACCGGCGCTGATCGTCTGCGCGGTACCCTACCTGCGCGACCGGGATATCCGTCGGGCCGAGGCCGGTGAGACCTTTGACGACAAGGGCCGGAAGCTTGTCGAGGGAATCCGCGACCACTATCAGCAGGTGGGTGTTGCGGCTGCAGCCAAGCGGGACGCTTTGGGGAGACGAGTTCCCATCGTCGCCATGGGACACCTGTTCGCGGCCGGCAGCCAGACCAGTGACGGTGACGGCGTCAGGGAACTGTACGTGGGCAGCCTCGGTCATGTGGGTGGTGATGTATTCCCCGACTGCTTCGATTACCTCGCCCTTGGTCATCTGCACGTGGCGCAGAAGGTTGCAGGATCGGAGGCGCGACGCTATTCCGGGTCACCCCTCCCCATGAGCTTTGGTGAGTCCGGTCAGCGCAAGGTTGTCGTGGCGGTGAGTCTGGGGGAAACGGGAGTATCTATCGAGGAGATAGCCGTTCCCTGCTTTCAGATGCTTGGTACGGTCAGAGGCGACTGGAGCGGGATAGTGGAGCGGATTGCCGCACTCAAAGCTGATTCCGTACCGGTCTGGCTGGAGGTTGTCTACGAAGGTGAGGAGGTTCTGGGCGACCTGCAGGAACGGTTACGTGAACTGGTTGATGGTACTTCCCTTGAGATTCTGCGGATCAGAACCATGCGTCTGGTGGAGCGCACGTTGCTTCCCCTGGCGGTGGAAGAGACCCTGGATGATCTGAACGAACATGAAGTGTTTGCCCGCTGCCTTGCGGCCCATGGGGTGCCGGAGGAGCAGCAGCAGGAGCTGATATCGGTTTTTCGTGAGGCGCTGGTGGCCTTGCATGGTGATGATGCGCGGGGGGAATCGTGAGGATTCTGCGGCTTCGTTTCAGGAATCTGAATTCTCTGGTGGGCGATTGGGACATCGATTTCACCCATCCGGCGTTCGTTTCCAGCGGCATCTTTGCCATTACCGGACCGACCGGCGCCGGGAAGACCACCATTCTCGACGGCATCTGTCTTGCCCTCTACGGGCAGACTCCGCGCCTTGCCAGGATCAACCAGAGCGGCAACGAAATCATGTCCCGGCAGACGGGTGAGTGTTTTGCCGAGGTCGAATTCGAAACCGCCAAAGGGAGGTATCGCTGCCATTGGAGCCAGCATCGCGCCCGCAAAAGGGCCGACGGTAAATTGCAGGCGCCCCGCCATGAAATCGCCGAAGCTGCCGGCGGGCGGATCATCGAGTCGAAATTGGCAGCCGTGGTCGGCACAGTGGAAGAAGTCACCGGCATGGACTTCACGCGCTTCACCCGCTCAATGCTCTTGGCCCAGGGTGGCTTTGCCGTCTTTCTCCAGGCTCGACCCGACGAGCGTGCACCGATCCTGGAACAGATCACCGGCACCGGGCTGTACAGCCTGATTTCCATGAAGGTCCACGAGCGCACCACTGAAGAGCGGAAAAAGCTGGAAACCATGCGTGACGACCTGGGCGCCATGCAGCTGCTTTCTCCGGAGGAAGAGGCGGCGCTGCGCTTCCAACTGGCGGAAAGGTTGCGGGAAGAGCAGGAACTGGGCGTGGTTGTGGGGAAAATCGCCGAGCAGAAGGCCTGGGCGGAACGGATTGCGGCGTTGGCAGCCGAGCTGGTGCAGATTGAGGAGGGGAGGCAGTCTTTTATGGCAAAAAAGGCTGCGGCAGCCCCCGAATTCGAGCAATTGGCCAGGGGCAACCGGGCACTCCTGTTGGATGGTGACTATGTGAACGTTGCCGGGATTCGACAGCAGCAGCAGGTGGAGCAGGCCGAGCTGAAGGGAGTACGGGAACGCCTGCCCGAGGTGCGGGAAGCACGGAACACTGCCGCTGAACTGCTGGTACAGGCGGAGGCGGATCTGCACAACCGCCGAACGGAGCAGCAGCGGGGGGCGGAGCTGATTCGTAGAACCCGCGAACTGGATGTCAAGCTTGGTGAGGCTCACGCCCAGATCGAAGATCTGGAGAGCGAGGTTGGAGCAATAACCAGTCAGGGAGATGCTCTCCGGGCGGCGATTGCCCGGGGCGCCCATGGGCGGAGTGGAGCAGGCACAGCACTGGAGACCGTCGATGCCTTTCTGGAGGAGCACCGGGCGGATGCCGGATTGGCCGAGGCGTTGGCCGGTATCGGTCAGCAGGTAAAAGCACTGCAGGCGCTTGGGGGGCAGTGTGTGGAGCGACGCAGGCAGTTGGAGCGCCAGCAGACGCTGTGCGCGACTGCCGAGATGGTCGGGCGACAGGCGGAGACCGCCCTGCAGGAAGCGGAGCGGACGGCCGCAACGGCTGGTGAGCGCCTTGCGTCGCTGCGGGCCGAATTGGCGGCACTGTTGCAGGGGCAAGAGCTCCGGGTATGGCGTACCCAAGCCGAAGAACTGGTGCGTCGGGAGGGTCGGCTGCGAACGCTGTACGATGCAGCGCTGCGGGCCGAAGAAACCGACAGGAAGATTGCTGCGCTGACCGCGGAGCGGCACTCCGCCGAAAACAGGCAGCTGGAGCTTTCCCGCCGGGGGGAGACGTTAGCCGGTGAAGCTGCTCTCCGTGACGAGATGGTCCGCCGGATCCAGGATACGGTGCTGCTGCTTAACCGTGTGCGCGACCTGGAAGGGGAGCGGGCCCGCCTTGTGGATGGTGCGCCGTGTCCCCTGTGCGGTGCCACCGATCACCCCTATGCTGCGGGCAATGTTCCCTGCCCCGATGGGGCGCAGCAGGAGCTGGAATATGCCCGAGCGGCGCTCCAAGAGGCGGGCGAGCACCTTTCCGGCGTCAAGGCTGAACTGGTCGGCGTCACGAAGGATCTGGAACGGGTGCAGCAGGATCTGGGCGAGTATCACAACCAGTTGGCCCTTGACAGAACGTTCTGTGCCGCTGCCATTGTCGAGTTGGGACTGGGCACCGATACCGGATTGCCATCCGGAGTACTTGGGGACTGCCTGGCGTTGTGCGGACAGTCACTGGCAGAATGCCGCAACAGTATCAGAGCGGTCGAGGGGAAAGAGGAGGAACTGCGACGCGCACAGGCGGTGTGGGAGACCACCAGGGAAAAAGTGACCGGACTGGATTCGGCACGCCAGGCCGCTGCCCTCAGACTGGAAAGTTCCGTGGGCGAACGCAGCCGTCTTGAGCGGGAGGAAGCGGCCCTGAGGGATGATCTCGAACGGGCCCTGGCCGAACTGGAACGCACGGTGGAACCCTATGGCTGCCGGGAACTTTCCCTGCAGAGCGCCGAGGAGGTGCTGGGTGCGTTGAGCCGGAGGCGCAGTGTCTACGGAGACCGACTCAGGGAAAAGGAGCGCCTTGCCAGGACGATTGCCGACCTGGATAGTGAATTGAGGCAGCAGCAGACGGTGCTGGCGGAAGTTGAACGGAACCTGGCTGCAAAGGAAGAGCTGCTGCGGGGCAGGGTTGCCCAGAGGGCAGAAATGGCCGACCAGCGCCGGGAGTTGTTCGGCGAGCGGAGTCCGGACGATGAGGAAAGGCGTCTGCATGATGCGCTGCAGATGACCGGTGTACGGCGTGACGGGGCATGGCAGGAACAGAATCGTCTTCTGGCGGAGCTTGCCGGTCTGGAAGGGGAGCTGCGGAAAAAGACGGCATCCCTGACGGCACGGGAGGCGAAGCGTTTCGAGCTGGAGGCGGTCCTGCACCAGCGTATCTCCGAGGCCGGCTTTGTCGACGAAGCCGCATTCCTGCAGGCCCGGTTGTCAACGGAACGCCTCGACGAGCTTACCCGGATGGTTGAGGTGTTGCAGCGGGAAGGAACGGAAATCGAGACCCGTAGCCATGACCGGGCGGCGGCGTTAGATTACGAGAGGGAGAAGCGGTTGACCGATAAGACCCCTGAGCAACTGCACGAGGAGCATTCCACTGCGGTAAGCCTGCTGGGCGAGGTGCAGAAGGCCCTGGGGGGGCT
>CAYSWG010000076.1:0-10499 GCA_964434465.1 uncultured Geobacteraceae bacterium | reverse complement strand
GCACGGGTAGCGGAGGCGGTACGTCGGTGACGCCGGTCGGCTACATCGAGGTGCATGACGGGAGCGCGGAGTTCAAGCGCAGCCATCGCTGATGGCGGGGGTTATCTGATGACCGCCTACGAGAACCTGTGCGACATGCGCCGCGCTGGCGTGCGACCTGGCCGGCCGGTCAATGTAGCCTTCACCGATCCGGCTGCTGACGGCATGACCCTGTTCATGCGTGACGCCGACCGCACCCGATCCGACTGGAATGTCCTGGTCAACCTGGACGTGATCGTCTGGTCCGATGCGGGCACCCCGTTCGACCAACTGACGGCAACGCTCTGGCGCATCGCACAAGCCCGCCCGCGTGGCCTGCAGTTGTGTTTCCTGCACCGCGATGCGTGGCACCTGATCGACTGCGGAGCCGGCTACCACGTCCCGGCTGTTGCTGATGTTCCAGCGCTACACGAGTTCCTGTGGTCCCCGCTGAATTTTGGCGGTACGGCCTACGGCCAGCGCCTTTGCACAGCCATTCGCAAGACCCACAAGGCGGGGGCAGTCCTGTGAACCTGATTCATGATGACATTGACTTTGAGTCGTACCTGAACGCCGATGCGCCGCACGCCAATGTGCGCTCTGGCGCCGACTACGTGCCAGCCATGTGCGAGATGCTGCGTATGGACCGCAGGCGCAAGCGTGTGTACCTGCCGTGGTGGAAGACCAAGGACAACTTCGACTTCCGCAAGGGCGAAGTGACGGTCTGGGCCGCGCAGAACGGGCACGGCAAGAGCCACGTCACGGCCAATGTGGCGATTTCCTTCATGGGCCAAGGCGAGCGTGTCTGCATCGCCAACTTCGAGGCCAAGCCGACGACCACGATGCGCAAGATGGCCCGCATGTATGCCGGCGTCAACCTGCTGTCTGCCGAAGCGATGCAGGAAGACCAGCTTGTGCATGTGGAGCGCCACTACCGCGCGTTTGGTGCGTGGTGCAGCAACAAGCTGTGGATTTACGATCAGACCGGGACGCAGCGCGGGTCGAAGGTGATCGGAATGGTCCGCTACTGCGCCAAGGAGCTGGGCATCTCGCATGTCTTCATCGACAACCTTGCCAAGTGCGTGAAGGACGAGGACGACTACAACGGCCAGAAGGCTTTTGTTGACGAGTGCTGTTCCATGGCCGCCGAAGAGGGTGTTCACATCCACATCGTCCATCACCTCAAGAAGCCAAACAGCGAATCGGACCGCCCCGATAAGAGCCACGTCAAGGGGTCCGGCTCCATCGTTGACCAGCCGGACAACCTGATTCTGGTTTGGCGCAACAAGCCCAAGGAAGACGAGCGCAAGACGGGCGGAGCTGCGAAGGCCGACGAGCCGGATCAGTTCCTCTACGTCAAGAAGCAGCGCAACTACGAGGGCCTGGGCGACGGAGAGCCAACGATTGGTCTGTGGCTGCACCGTGACTCAGGCCAGTTCCTTGGAGCCGCTCACGAGTCGCCTGTTTCTTTCCAGAACCCGTATCCGCACCGTGCAACTGCACAGCCCGCCGAGGCTTTCGACGCGGACTTTTGACCCATCACCCCACCCGCAACCCTGAACCACTGGAGCACTGGAGCACCACCCATGTTTTCCCTCCCGAAACCGACCTTCGTCACCAGGTGCGCGGGAAGCCTCGGGGTTCAGCCCGGGGTCCAGAGCGCGGACGCCAGCAGGCGTCCTAATGGGGCGTTTGCTGTTCCTCGATGTACTTGCGCAAGATGTCGATGGGAGCGCCGCCGCAACTCGAAGCGAAGTAAGAGGGCGACCAAAGCACACCTCTTCGCTTGAGCCAAGGGTGGAAATCCCCAAACTCTTTGCGCAGCATCCGAGCCGAGACCCCTTTGAGTGAGGCGACAAGGGTAGACAGGGAAACTTTGGGTGGTTGAATTCCACCAGTTCGGCCTCGAAGTCTTTGCACACGCTGGCCAGGATGGCCTGCATGGCCTTCAGGTGTTCTGCCTTGAACACATTGCGCCTGAATTTGGTTACGAATACCAAATGAACGTGAAGTGCAAATACGCAATGCCTTCCATGCCTCAAGTCTCCATCTGTCATTCTTGGTCTGGCCATACCTACTCCTTGTGTTTATTCCATAGACCAAGTATAATGTCAACATGGAATTCATCCGAACTCTCAAGTTGCGCATCAAAGACAAGCATGTAGCGTGGCTTTGCAGCTTGGCGCGTGAAGTGAACCAAGTGTTCAACTTCTGCAACGAGGTCTCCATGAAGGCTTCGAGGCCCTACTGCGGCAAGCCCAAGTGGCTGACAGGGTACGACCTCCAAAAGTTGGTGGCCGGCGCCACCAAAGGCGAGAATGGTCTGAGCATTCCCAGTCAGACCTTGCAACAGGTGTGCGAGGAATACGCCACCAGGCGCAGACAGTTCAAAAAACACCGGCTCAATTGGCGGGTGAGCAATCCCAGGTCCAGCAAATACAGCCTGGGGTGGCTGCCCTTCAAAAAAGGGGCCATTGCCTATAAGAATGGGCAGGTCCGCTATGCGGGCAAGATGCTGTCCCTGTGGGACAGCTACGGCCTGTCCCACTACGAGTTCAGGTCTGGTTCATTCAATGAGGACAGCAGGGGCCGCTGGTATCTCAACGTGCAGGTGGCCATCCCTGAGTTGTGCGGGCCAAAGCTGCCGGGGCCCACAGTCAGCCTGGGCATCGATTTGGGCATGAAGGAAGCTGCTACCTGTTCAGATGGGCAGGTACTGGCAAGTCGCTGGTATCGCCAGGAAGAGAAAGCGCTGGGGCTCGCGCAGCGGGCCCGCAAAAAGGAGCGCACCCAGGCGATCCACGCAAAGATAACCAATCGCCGCAAGGACGCGATGCACAAGCTGTCCAGTAAGCTGGTCCAGCAAAACGCGGCCATCTTTGTAGGTGATGTCTCATCGGCCAAGATGGTCAAGATGGGCAACGGGAAGTCCACCCTGGATGCAGGGTGGGCGATGTTCAAGACGATGTTGGAATACAAGAGCCGTGAGGCCGGTGTCGTCTTTGTTGAGGTGAACGAAAACCACACAACCCAGACTTGCTCGTGCTGTGGGGATATTCCCCACAGCAGTCCGAAAGGTAGGGCAGGTCTTGGAATAAGACAGTGGACGTGCAGCAGCTGCGGATCGGTACACGACCGTGATGTGAATGCTGCACGAAACATTGTCCGACGAGGACTGGCGTCGCTTGCAGAAGGAGCCTTGCAATGAGTACGGGAATTCCGAATCCCCGTGCTTCAGCGCGGGGAGCAGTCAAGGTCACTCTTCCGTACCCGATCAGCGCCAACCGCTACTGGGCGACCCGCGTGGTTACGCCGAAGGGTGGCCGTGCGATGGCGATGACCTACGTCACGCCGGAAGCCAAAAAGTACAAGGAGCAGGTCGGCTGGCTCATGCGCGCCGCCGGCGTGCGTGCACCGATCGCCGGCCGCGTGCAGGTGGACATCAAGCTCTACCCGCACCGCCCGCTGGACTGGGCCAAGCGCGCAAAGGCTGACCCTCTGTACTGGGCCGACAGCGTGCAGCGCCTGGACCTGGACAACTGCCGCAAGGTGGTGAACGACGCGCTCAAGGACATCGTGTTCGGCGATGACAAGTGCATCTGGCGCGACAGCGGCGAGGTGATGGAGCCGGACGGCCGCGATGCGTGCCTTGTCGTGACCATCACGCCGATCGTTAAGGCGGTGGTTCAGCCCGACCTGCTGGAGACTTCGGCATGAGCGGCCCTGAGCAAATCGGCATCGCCGTCTTCGGCCTGACATCGATCTGGCTTGCCATGGGCAACAACGCCACCGGCCGCAAATGGGCGCCTGTCATCGGACTTGCTGGCCAGCCGTTCTGGGCGTGGTTTGCCTACCAAACCAATGCATGGGGCCTTGCTGCACTGGTGGCGGCCTACACGCTGGTGTACCTGCGCGGAGCGCTTTTGCAATGGAGGTCGCTGCCGTGAACTGCGCCGCCTGCCGCCGCCCATTGACCAAGCCTGCCGTGCAGCACGGACACGCGGCCTACGGCCCGGTGTGCGCTGCCAAGTGGGGGCTCATGTCTGGCGCAAAGCAGGCAACCACTGTGCGCGACGACAAGACGCGCGATCTCTTCGACACCCTGAAAAACGAAACTCCGCTGCGCGAACAGCGGTGCCTCTGACCAAAGCCATCAACCTAGGAGGAAATGACCATGGCTGACCAAATTCTAAGCACCTACGAGCAGTTCCTGCGCCAGAAGATCAAGCTGGCCAGCTTCGACGGATTCGACGTGGACCTGAGCGCCATCAATCCGGCGCTCAAGCCGCACACCCGCGACATCGTGAAGTGGGCGATCAAGAAGGGCCGGCGTGTAGCGGGTTCCGAACTGAGCACGGCCTATTTCAAGGACCAGGTGCACTACCTGCAGGCGGCCGAGCGCGGGTTCTTCATGCCTTCGCTGTTCGACCTGGAAGAGTCTGAACAACTGCGCGAGGCCGCATGAGCATGAAAACCGCCATGACGCGCGAAGAGCGCCGGCAGTACGAGCTGCAGTGTGAGAGCGCAGAAAACCAATGAACGAAGCCCATGACGTTTCTCTACACACCATCGAAATCTGTGCCGGAGTGGGCATGCTTGGAGAAGGACTGCGAGCCGGGCTCGCCCACCTGGGCATCCCGCTGCGCACCGTCTGCTACGTGGAACGGGAAGCCTACGCCGCCGCAGTCCTGGCGGCGCGGTGCGAAGAACGCAGCCTGGACTGCGCTCCTGTCTGGTCCGACCTACTCACCTTCGACGCTGGACGCTGGGCTGGAGCGGTGGACGGCATCGTTGCGGGCTTCCCGTGCCAAGACCTCAGCCTGGCGGGTCGGCGTGCTGGCCTCGATGGCAAGCGCAGCGGCCTGTTCTTCGACATCCTCGACATCGCCGAGCGTAGCGGTGCGTGGTTCCTCTTTCTGGAGAACGTCGCAGGCATCGCTTCTGCCACCGCCTCCGTTGTGGACGAGGCCGAAGGGGATCTTGAAGAGCGCGCGGCCGCCCGAGTCGTGGGAGAACTGGCCGACCGCGGGTGGAACGCGGAATGGCTCACTCTTTCCGCGTCCGACGTGGGCGCCAGCCATGGGCGGGAACGGTGGTTCTGCTTTGCGTGGAGACAGCCGGTGGACGACGCCGGATGTGTGCAGCGGTGCGCGGGACATGAGCAAGATCGACCCTCAAGCGCAGAAGCGAGCGGACACGAAACGCACGACGGGCCTGCCGACCGAGGCGAGCTATTGGATGACACCGAATGTGCCGAACGGCGGGAGGCGTTTGCCACCGGAATTGGTCGCCGCCAAGGGAATGACAGAGGACGGCCAGAAAAGAACGGTCGGGCTGGAAAGTCAAACGAAGTATTGGGCCACCCCGAAAGCCAACGACGCGGAGAAGCGCGGCAATGTGACGTTGCGCCCTGGTCTGCCGGAACTGGTGGGCCAGGCGCAGAGCTGGCCAACACCACGCAGCACGGACGGCGAGAAGGGCGGACCGAACCAGCAGGGCAGCAAGGGCGACCTGATGCTGCCGAGCGCTGCGGCTCAATGGCCGACGCCTGCGGCCCGGGACGGCAAGGGAGCGAACTCGGAAGAGCACTGCACGGTAACTGGGGGGGGCGCAAGCACATGGACCAGTTGAGCAACTTCGTCGCCCACTCTTCGCACCTGGCCCAGCCGATCAGCGATGGCCTGGACTTCTCCGAGAGCAGCCATGGCTCGCACCAGCCCTCAGCATCGAAGAGCAACACGACGCCCAGGCTGCTTTCCAGGCGGCTCAATCCGATGTTCGGGGAACACCTGATGGGATGGCCGCTCGATTGGACTTCGACGCACGTGCCCAGCGCCTCAAGTGCGTCGGAAACGGCGTTGTGGCGGCTTGCGCTGGCGTGGCAGCTGTCGTGCTGCTTCGGCGAGCAGGCTTCGCCGGTTGAGTGGAGGGAGGCTGCATGACCCAAGGTGTCTCCATCGTGTTGATCAACCCGGTCCAAGGGCACAAGGCCATCACCAACGAGGTGTGGCCATGGTCCAAGGCCATGCTGATGGCAGAGCACCGCGTCGAGTTGGTGGCCAAGCCGGCCAAGCGCACACAGGAGCACAGCGCCCGCCTGCACGCCATGCTGGGCTGGATCAGCAAGCACGCCGTCTGGGCCGAGAAAAAGCACGACATCGAAACCTGGAAGCGGTTGCTGGTGGCGGCATGGTGCCGGGCGCGCGGTGAACCCGTGTCCTACCTGCCGGCGCTGGACGGGCAGGGGATCGACATAGTTTTCAGACGCACTTCTGAACTGACGGGGCGCGAGATGGCCGAGTTGATCGAGTTCATCTACGCGTGGTCAGCACAGGCCGGGTATCAGGTGCCGGAGGTGCAGCGCGACCCGGCCAGCGGGCGGCTGGTGGAGATGACACGCCGAGGCGAGGTGATCGACGTATGAACGCCCTGCACGTTGTCAGCATCAGCGGCGGCAAAGACAGCGCGGCCACTGCCATCCTGGCACTGGAGACGATGCCGGCCACCGAGTACCAGTTTGATCTGTTTGAGGGGGCGGCATGAAGGTCTGGAGCGAAACCCGCACCGCACCGAACGACGAAGCCTACGACGTGCGCCTGCTGCTGACCGAGAAAGAGGCAGAGCACTTGCAGGCGGTCGGCGTTGTCGGCCCGCTGTGGGAGGTCGTCGGCATGCAGACGCTGGCCGATTCCGTCATGGCCGGATTCGAGAAGGAAGCCCACACCGCTACAGGAGGGGCCATTCAATGATTCGCTCAGGCTTCAAGCACCCGACCTACGAGCGCCAGCGCACCGTCCACACCCAGATCCCTGAACACCTGCGCCGGTCGGCCAGCTTCGCCAATGCCGACACGATGGCCGAGCCGGACCCAAAGCCAGAGGTGCACCGCAGCCAGGCGCTGCGAGAAATGGCCCAAGGCCGGCCGTGCCTGCTACAGTTCCCCGACCGCTGCCTGAACCCCAGCACCGAAACCACGGTTTCCGCGCACAGCAACTGGGCCGACCACGGCAAGGCCGGCGCACGCAAGGCCGACGACTGCTACATGGTCTGGGGCTGCTTCGCCTGCCATTCGCTGCTGGACCAGAGCAGCCACCTGACCGATTCCGAGAAGCGCGCCAGCTTCGACGCCGCCCACGCGCGCCAGGTGCAGGAGTGGGCTCGCATCGCTGCCGACCCGACCGAAAAACCGCGATTCCGCAAAGCCGCCGATTGGGCGCTGAACCTGCTGATGGGGGATTCCAAGTGATCCCCTACGCCGCCACCCGCCGGGGAAGCCGGCACCGAATGGACCGGGACACCTACCTGCGCGATGCCGCCCAGTTCGCAGCCCGAGGGCAGGAACTGCCACAGACCAAGCTGCTGGACATGGACGTGATCGAGATCCGCAGCGCCAAGCGCCAGCGCGAGGCCCTGCTCAAGCACATCCGCGAGAACCTGAGCAACGAAGCACTGGCCAAGCGCTTCGGCGTGCACACTCGAACCATTGAGAAGGTCATGGCCGGAGAAACACACACGAGGCTCCCATGAGAAAGATGTCCGCCTACGCGCGCAAGATGCGCCGCAGACCCCAAGGCGAGGTATTCAACACCGCAGAATGGCTCAACACCATCCAGCGGTGCAGCCAGTACAGCGCCGAGGCCCCAATAGGCTCTTGGCTGACCGGCACGCAATCAGCCGCCGACAACATGAGCCGAACCGTTCGCGGTGCTCTTGATCGCCTGCTGTCTGGACAAACCGCTCCAGACGAAACCGATGTGTTCGACACGCTGGCCCATGCCGTTGGTGTGGCGCTGGTTCGCACCCACGAAACCGGCGGTGACAGATCGGCAGCGCTGGAGGTTCTTGGGCTGGCAAAGATCGCGCTGACCGCCGTCAGAGAGCGCTGGCAGCGCATCCAGAAGTGGGGCGCAACCCGAATCGAGCAGGAGGCACTGTCCGAAGCAGTAGACCTGTACGAAACCATCCTTATGGCAAGCAGCCCGGCGCAAATGTCGGCCGCCGCTGAAACCCGCATGAAGATCCTCAAGGCTCAAGGCTGGAAGGAGCCGACCGAGTGACCTGCCCAGCCTGCAACGCCGCCGAGACCAACCCGATGACCGGCCGCTACACCGCCGACTGCGACAGCTGCAAGGCCCGCGCGCTGGCCAACGGCCGGGAACTGTTCAACAGCCTGATCGCCAAGCGCCAGACCCCCGAGTACCGCCAAGCCCTGACCAAGGTATTCGGTGAAGGAAATGAAGACGCTGGCCACGAGCAGGTGCGCCAGTGGTCACGGAAGATTCGAGCAGCACAGAAAGGACACCCATGAGCCAACCAGAAGACCGCCCCACCATTGACGAGCGCTACACCAGCGCCACCCACGCCAGCAGCCTGGTGGTGACCGCCGAGCGCGGTGGCGCTGCGGACATGCTGATCGCCGCTGGCTGGAGCCCGAGCCGCCTGGGCGCATCGCTGCTGCGCCTCGTGAGCGAGTGGGACGGAGCCGAGAAGCCCCGGCCCATGCACGCCCGCGGCATCAACATCTTGGCCACCGAGATCGCCCGAGAGCATGGCCGCGACCCGACCGAAAAACCGCGATTCCGCAAGGCCGCCGATTGGGCGCTGAACCTGCTGATGCGGAAGTCATGAGCCACGGATGCCACAACCTGGAGGATGCCGCATCATGAGTCATGAAATGGGAATGACTACCACCGACCGAGTTTTTGCCGCCGTCAAGGAGCTGCGGGCCGCCAACAGCTTTGCCACGCGCGAAACCGTGGCCGAGCTGACCGGATTGAAGCAGGCGGTTGTTGATGACCGCCTGCGCGCCCTGGCTGACGACGGCCGGATCAAGAGGGTGCTCCGGGGTGTTTATGACATAACAGAGCAGTACCCACCGCCGCGCCCTGTTTTTGTAGGCGCCCTTGAGGGCGGAATGGTCAAGATTGAGCTGGGCGAAATCTCAGACACGCTTACCCCGGACGAGGCCCGGATGCTGGGCCGCCTTCTTTTAGGGTACGCTTCGGAGGCCCAGACAATGGAGAGCGTCAGGCATCATGTAATGGTAGCAACAGATCTAGCCACCCAGGTTAAGAGCCTGCAGCTTATGGTTTTGTCATCAAAACAAAACTGCGCGCAGGCGGAAGGTTGACTGTGCCTAACATCGACGATCACGGAACACCAGCCGCCCGCCGAGCCAGCGCCATGCCAGACCGCGCACGCTTGACAGATTGGCTCGCGGCCTGCCGGCTTAGACCAGTCTGACCGGCCGCATCGGCCTGCGCAGCACCCTCAACAAGCACCAGGCGCGCGCATTCGCGGGCGGCGCCGGATTGCATGCGCAGCAGCGCGGCCAGGGCGTCGAATTGATCGGCGGTCATAGCTCAATAAACTCCCAGCAGCTGAGCATGCCGAAGCTGACCCGACCAAGCGCCTGCAGCTGGCGCACCGATGGACCCAGGCGCTCGTCCGCCAGTGCCTGCACCAGGGCATTCGGCGCGTCAGGATCGAAGTCGGGCAGGGCGTCTTCCAGGTACACCAGATCGACCACTTGACCGCCAGTCACGGCCACCATGGCGTGGCCGCTGCCGTGGTACTTGCGAGCCAGTGCTTCGGGGATCTTGAGGACGGTCATGGTGCGAGCTTTCAGTTTGTGGACGATCCAGTCGGTGAGCTTGAGGCCCTGCGCCTGGCTTTCGCGCACCCAGCGCGCCTTTTGGCCCGCCGTCACGCGCAGATGGACAAGGGCCTCGCGGCCCTCAGGGGTGTCAGACATCGAACACCATGTTCACGCGGGCCTTCTTGCACGCGGCCACCACCTTGACGGGCGTGTTGCCAAACCAGCAGCAGCCGCCGGCCAGGCCTTCCTGGAAGCTGAAGACGGCCCAGCGGTCGCCATCGTTGATCTTGCGCAGCGCCCAGCCGGCCTCGACCAGGGCCTTGGGCAGCTGGCCCTGCACAGCGGCGAGCACCTCGGCATGCTGGCCAACGAACTCAAAGTGGTCTTCCTGGGTGAAGTTGTCGCCCTTGGCCAGGCGGTGGGCGTTGTAGCTGCCGCTGGCAGAGCGGGCGATGCGCGTGGTAGTCTTGAACCACTCAGCCACCACCGTTCCGTCTTGGGCCACGGCGCCGATGGCCAAGCCGCCGGGGATGCTCTTGGTCTTGAAAGTGATTTTGGTCATGATGCTGCTCCTGTCAGGAATCCCGGTACCGCCGGAGCGGTGGACAGTTCGTCTGTCCGTGTGGGTACTGTAAATGTGCAGACGTTTACACGCAACTACCGTTCGTCTGGAAGTTGCTGTCTTATGCACCCGCATAGGGTTCGACAATCAGACGGCCTACCAGGAACATCCTTGCCATGGCAAAAGCACCGTCGGACTTTACATCTGCACCACAAACCACAGCGCCACCACCGGCCCTTGAAACAACGTCGGCGGCGGCCGGCAAAGCCACATCTACTCGCACCACACGAGTCGATTGGGACGCCGTGGAGCGTGACTACC